>JBGTDB010000282.1:0-19594 GCA_041748515.1 Phycisphaerae bacterium | reverse complement strand
GTTGTGGGGGTGCTGCTCCTTGGAACCACTGTCTCGACGATCGGGTTCGTCAAGGCGACTCGGGCCCAGAAGTTGGCCACGGAGCGATCAGAGGAGTCGCTGCGTGCCGCAGCGAAGGCAGCCGCAATCAGCAACTTCATGCAGGAAATGATTTCGTCGGTCGATCCGGCGAATGCTCTGGGACACGAGGTGACCATTCGGCAGGCCTTGGATGGCGCAGCCGAAAAGATCGACGCCGGTTCACTCAAGAAGCAGCCGAGCGTAGAGGCTGATTTGCGCTCCACGATTGGCGTGACCTACCTCGGGCTGGGCCATTATCCGGAGGCCGACCAGCACCTGCGCATCGCGGTGGACTTGCGGCGGGGCCTCTTCGGCGATGGCGTCTCGGCCGATTTGGCCGAGGATCTAAGCAGATTATCCAGCGTCGCCGCCGCCCAGGGACGGCATGTCGAGCGCGAGGCGTGGCTAAGGGAAGCTCTTGACATTCTGCATCGCCTGCACGCGGGAGATCATGCCGACGTGGCTTCAGTCGAGCAGGGGTTGGGCGCGGCACTGCGCACGCAAGGCAGGCTGGCTGAAGCGGAGTTGCACTACCGAAACTCTTTGGACATGCGCGAAAGGCTCTTCGGCCGTGAGCACGTGGACGTGGCTCAGAGTGTAAACAGCCTTGCCCTTCTGGCGCAGAACAAAAGAGACTTTGCCGCAGCCGAACTCCTCTTTCGCGATGCCCTCGCCGTACGCCGCAAGCTCCTGGGCGATCCACATCCGCTGGTGGCGGATTCGCTAAACAACCTGGCGAATCTGTACAAGGAGCAGGGAAACTTGGATGAGGCTGAGGCTCTGCTCCGCGAAGCTCTGGAGATGCGGCGTAAACTGCTTGTGCCAGAGCACCCGGCGTTAGCCCAGAGCCTGCACAACCTGGCCCTGGTACTTTGGCAGAAAAGGGACCTCGCGGGCGCTGAAGAGTGTTTTAGCGGAGCGTTGAACATATGGCGGTCCGCGTTACCCCCTAATCATGTCCATCTTTCATCGGCGATTGAGGGTGTCTGCGGCACCCTGCTGCAGCGCGATGCGGCCCGAGCCGAGGAACTATTGGAAGAGGCTTTGGGCATTCGCGAGGCGCATCCCCGCTCAGGCGAAAACTGGTCCAGCATCACCTTGAGCATGCTCGGCGAGGCGCTCGCCCGGCAAGGGAAATTCGAGCAAGCCGAGCCCGTGCTGCTCGCCGCTTTTGAACAACTCAAGGAGCATCCCGATAAAGCTCCGCGGAAGGCAGTTCTAATTCGGCTCGCTTGGCTTTACGGGCAGTGGAATCGGCCCGAGGACGCCGAACGCATGCAAGCGGAATTCTCGCAGCTATCCTCGTCTAATCCCTAGCGGGCGGGTGAGCCGCGAAGCGGCAGCTGTTCCCGCCACACATAAGATACTCTCAGTGAAGTTGATCCCCTCGATCGCCGCCGATCCGCGGTCGGTGTGATCCAGTTGGCAATGTTCGAGCTTCGCACGGCCGTGCTGCGTGTTCAATCTGCCGAACTGTCCATCGCCAATCTGGATGCGCTGACTCAAGGCAGGGCGGAGAACGGAGTTTACGTCACGCTATGCCACTGACTGGCACCACTCGTCCTGACGGTGTAAAAACTGGAGGCGGGGGGAATCGAAAACCAATTCCGACCCGCCGGAAATCTGCGTTTTTCAATCAAGAAATGCGGATTTGCCGAAGAATACGCGAAGAGTCGACCTGGTCACTCGCGACCCATTCTGACTCTTCGGCACCATCCAACACTGCTTTTTGCGTGTACCTATCATGTACGCCGAGTGCCTGCTCTATCCGACGGGAGGCACCAAGGCCGCCAGCCAACCCGTTCAATTCGTTGTGCCCAGCAGGTTCATCAGCATGGCCACGTCACGCAGGTCCACCGGGCCATCGCCGTTGAGGTCCGCACAGCCGCACAGCCCGACGTCACTGTGCCACGGTTCCGGGCCGGCAATGCAGGACAACAACCCGAGGGCTGACTTGTTATTCGCAGTGAAGTCGGCCGGGGTAACGATTCCGTCGCCATCGAGATCGCCGTGCAGGGCACGCCAGCGAGCGACAAAGTGTTGATGATCGGAGTCCGTGAAGAACCCGCCGACATAAAGTGCCTCGCCAGCCCCGTCATCGAAACTGATCATCGCTTGCACCGCCCCGTTGAGGCAACTTCCCAGGGAATGGGTGTCGCCCATGAGCCGGACGATTTGTGGCGCGGTGACATCATTGAAGGACGCGAATTCGCCGCCGACGAAGAGCGCCGGCCCTGACTGGTCAACGGCCGGGGCAATGCTTCGGACCGCGTGGTTGCCGTCCGACGTGACGCCCGCCCCATCCAGCCCAAACCAGTCGTTCTTATAGCCGATCAACCGTGCGATGTTGGTTGAAAAACCAGTTGGACTGTTGGCGTCGGTCAGGCGAAACAAACCGCCGACAATAAAAGGCCGCAGATAATCGTTCGGCGCGTAAGCGGCCATCGCGTGAATAACGGGCGAGCCGCCGCCCGCCGGCGGCAACAGTGCGTCAACCGCGGACCATCCGCCAGACGGTGCATTCAAGTCCCAATACGCAAACCCCGACGCAGCCAGTCCGCCGGCCGCTGTAAACTCGCCACCCACGCCGAGCCGGTCGAACGGCTGGGATGAGTACAGTCCCCAAGCGAGTGCGTGAACCGAGCCGTTGGTTCCGATTCCTAGAGCTTCCCACGTGGGCGGATCAAGGTAGCCAATCTTGGCGACGTGGTTCACAGTGAAGCCGTTGACCGGCGTTCCGTTCCCGAGCGTGAAGTCCACGGTCGTGAAAGCGCCTCCGACATACAATTCTCCGCCGACAGCCTTTAATGCGTGAACCGCACCGTTGAACGGACCAAGATCGGTCCAAGTCATTCCATCCCAGCGGCGAACCGGTTGAGGCCCGTCAAGCGGCTCGACGAGAGTGCCGCCGACGTAAAGCGAGGGCGCGTCGCCAAAGTCGATCAGGTCTGCAACTTCCAGTGCGAGAATCGTGCCCGCGATGGGCGTATCAATCTGCGTCCAGCCTAGGCCATTCCACTTATGAAGCATCGTTCCGCCGGCGAAAAGCGCCGGGCCGCTTCCGTCGTCAAAAATGGCGAATGCGCGAATCACGTCGTTTGGCGATCCTTCCACGGGAAGAAGCGCGTGACCGCCGCAAAGCGGTTCGACGCCTTTGACCGTGGGGAGCGGAAGCTCGGCAGCGTGTACACACAGACCTAGACGACACTCATCGATCGTGCAGTCGAGGCCATCAGGCGTACAGGCCGTCTGGTCCGCAACATGATGTTGGGCGCACGACCCCTGGCCGTCACACGAATCCGGTGCATCGCACTCGGATGACAATGGACTGCCGCAAACGAACCCAGCGACTTGCGGTGGGTGCGTGCAAGCACCGCTCTCACAGAGATCGCTCGTACAGACGTTCCCGTCATCCGTGCAGGCTTGCCCGTTGGGGACGGCGGGGTGCGAGCACTGGCCGGCCTCGTCACAGACGTCGAACGTACATTCGTTGCCGTCATCTGCACACGACTGGCCGACGAGCGCGACATGCTGGCATGTGCCGCTTAGGCAAATATCATTAGTACATTCGTTATTGTCGCTATCGCAGGGGATCTGAGTCGGCACCGGCGGATGCTCGCAGACGCCAGCGACGCAGAAATCGTTGGTGCATACGGAACCATCATCGGCACAAGGGGTCTCATCCGGAACGGGCGGATAACAGTGGCCATCCTCACTGCACACATCGTCCGTGCAGTCGTTGCCATCGCCGTCACAGGGGCGACCGGGGACGGGGACGTGAGCGCATTGTCCGTTCATGCAGACATCGTCCGTACATGGGTTTCCGTCGTCGTCGCAGAGCTCGATATTCGGATCGGCAAAATGGGCGCATTCGATTCCGTTGCAAACATCGAGTGTGCACTCGTTTCCGTCGTCGGTGCAGGGCGTTCCGGACCCGATACTCTCCCGAAAACACCAAGTCGCAACGCAAGTATGAACGCTGCACTCCTTGCCGTCCTCGTAGCAAACGGCTCCCGGCGTGATGCCGGTCAGTTCGCATCGATGCGAGGCGTTGCACTGATACTCGCTGCAATACCCGAAGCAAATGCTCTCATCTTCGTAACAGGTTCGTGGAGGTGGATCGGCGCACACCGCGCCGACCTGCGCGGTGAGGTCTGGAGGACACTCTTTGTGGATCCCGTCGCACGTTTCGGGCGGATCGCAGAAGCCCTGGCTCTGCCCGCCGGCGCTGGGACGGCACACCGCACCGGCCGGCCTGACAGACCTCAAGCAGGCTCCCGCACCGTCGCAGAAATCGAGTGCGTCGCACGGCTGCGTCGGTATTTCGCCACAATCTGCTTGTGTGCCAAGGAAGACGGTTTGACACGCGCCGTTTCCGTCACACCGGTTGATCGTACACTCGTTTCCGTCGTCGCCGCAAAGCACCCCCGGCGCCTTTGCGCCGTGTGAACATATCCCGCCGTTGCATGCGTCATATGTGCATGGGTTCCCGTCGTCTGCGCAAGCGGCAGCACAGAGATTGAGCAGACATAGTCCCGTGTCGCAATCCAGGTTCTCCTTACAGGGGATGCCGACGCCGAGCACCTCGCACAGGCCGTTCATCGTACAGGCGCGAAGTAAGGCATCGCACTCGCTGAGAGCGCAAGGCGTTTGCTCGGGGAGATATCCGTCCACCGGACACTCGGAATCGCCGAAGCTGCACACTTCTTCGACATCGCAGACACGAACGGGGTTCTTCTCGCGGCACACTGCACCGATGTTGAACCGACAATCGGCACTACAGCATTGGTTGGCGAGCCCGTTTCGCGCGGTGCCGTTGTCGCATTCCTCGTCCGAGTCGATGCGGCCGTTGCCGCAGAATCCCAAATTGCGGTACCAGACCACACCGAGGCCGGTTGAGTGACCTGCTTCGCCGCGGTCCGCCTGAAAGTTTTCCTCGCTCGTGACGACATCGAGTCGACCATCCGCGTCGAGGTCGGCGAGTTGGACGTTGTCATATTTGGAGCCGGTTCTGCAGGGCGCGATGGGACGAACCTTCCACTCCGCTGTGGCGCATGGAGCACAGATTGGATTGGCCAAAGGGTCGAACGAGAGCGAGTAGAGTGCGTGACCGGCGCCGCGAACGGAGAAGACCAGATCCTGGTGGCCATCGCCGGTCACGTCGCCGATGGCGACCGCCTTACTCACTGCGTCGCCTTCCGCATCGATGCCATAGGGCAGTCCGCCTGCGGCATAGATGGGCCACACCGTCCAGGATTGTCCGCCCGCGTTCATCCGTCGGTAGTAATAGCCGGCGAAGCGTCCGGCATCGGCAGAACCGGAATCTTCGCATGTTTGCCCGGGAGGGCAGTCAGCAGAGGTTGAACAAAAAAGACACGAGTCGCCGCTACAAGTTCCCTTGCTGAAGCTCGCGGCCACAACGATGTCCTTGAGGCCATCGCCATCGACGTCGCCGTAGGCGTGGAAGCGGAACGGTTCACCACTCGAAAACCGTGTCCCGTCACCGCGGGCGATGACCGCGCCCTTCGTGTCGATGACATGCGGATCGCCCCAGCCGTCGAGGACTCCCCCTTGCTGGGGACTGGTCTTATTTTCAAACCATCCGATGGTCAGTCGATCGCTGAAGAAGACGTCTACGTCACCGTCGCCGTCCATGTCGATGAGCTCGATGCCCATCACCCAGTAGAGATCGCGCTTGATCCTGCGTTTGTTCCAACGACTGAGATCCATCTTGGGATCGGGATCATTGAATTTTGGTCCGAACGGTTGGCAGACGCCGTCGACCTTCGGGCACTCCCACCACCAGAGGCCGCCGTAGCGACCGCATACGACGTTGAATTCGTCGCACAGGGCGCACGGATCTTCGAGTATGTCGTCTACGCAGAACGGAATCGATACCTTCGTCCCCGCGACGATGTCGGCACATCCGTCGCCGTTGATGTCGGCGGCGCGGACCTGCATCCAAAGCTGGGAGTCGCCGGGCAGGGCTTTGCCGAGCCATTGCCCGTTGTGGGCGCGTGCGTGGATGGTGACGTCTTTATTAAGGCCCTCTGTTGCCGTGATCACGCCGTCGGGCTTGCCGTCGAGGTCGAAGTCGGCGAAGGCAGCGTCCTCAATATAGTTGGTTGATTCGCCGCCGCGCACGTCGGCCGGATCGAGTGCGTATGGATAGGCCCATTCCTGGTACACAGCGCCGGGATTTGTGCAGGAGGTGGGGTTCTCGGGATCGGGTGGGTTGCATGGGTTGAAATAGACATAGGTGACGCCGCTCTCTTCCCACCCTGTCACGATGTCCATGTCGCCATCGCCGTCGGCGTCGGCCAGGTCAACGCCGTCGGCACCGGCGTATCCGAAGCGGAAGTTGGAGCAGTCCGACATGTCACCGCCGGGATCGACGTAGTACTCCTGCCAGGCGCCCCGACAAACCGACCCGCCGCAGTCGGCGTTGCTCCCGCATTGCCTCCCTACGTTCGGACCGCTCGCGCAGACTTTGACGAGTTGGTTGCTGCAAACGTCGTCGGCGGTGCAGGGGGTGACAGGCGGGGCAGGACACTCGCCACGGGCCGGCCAACATGTAGCCGCCAATAATAAAGCAAACGAACGCCATGCCTTGAATGAAATGGTGCGGAACGACCATGTCGAGGGCCAAGAGACTCCCTCCCCCCGGTACAACGGCGGGCAAAGCGATTCCACCGAAAGTTGATGCATCTTTCCCCTTCGACATTTCCCGGCCCCGCGGAGAACTCATGGAACATGCCCGCGGGCCGATGTAAGGACACCCACCTCCCCAACGGTCCCCGGCCAGATACGTTCGGACCGCTTCGCATCGGCGCCAAATGCGGCGCATGCGTCGTTCGAGACGGAAGCGATGATGAAGCCCAATCTTATCCTGCGGACAGGTTGTCTCCAAACTCCGCTTTCATCCAAATTCGGTTCAACAAAATGCGTACGGCGGCGGGGAACTTCGCGAAGCCACGCTTTGAAGCCTCAGGGTTGCTCATCTCCGCTGACTTGGAGAGATTTGGTCTTCGATAGTCGCCGCTCCTTGAGTGCGGAAAGAGGATGCGAATACCCCGGCCTAGATCATCGTAACTCATTATGCCTAAACAACTTACGTACAAAAACCTATGGAGGCCGGGGTGAATCGAACTCCGTTCCGCCCCGTCAAGAATCTGCGTTTTTGAGCCAAAATCGCGGATCTTGCGAAAATAAAGTGGGTTTTGAATGGCCACTCTTAACCTGTTGAGACTAATCGGCACCATCGAAAATCGGTTTTATCGGGTACTAATCGGGTCCATCGTTTCGACCCCAACTCCGACTTCGCCCTAGTCAATGAGCCGTAGAGCTCCTTGACGCAACTGGTCCCCCATATCAAGGACCCCAACCTGAGACCGTTTTCGGCCGCGGCCGTCGTGGTCGCACGATCTGTGAACGTCGGCACACGACATGCGCTCGAATCTGCCCGGTCCCGTTAAAACCCGGGATCTTGCCCGCACTGGTTCATTGTCGAGCAACCTCCACGCAGCCGCCGAACATCAGTCCTTCGCAGATTCATGTGGGTCGTGTCTTGCGTGCATGTAACCGTCCCTATGGTACGGATGTACGGCTCTTCCCTCCACTCAATTGATTAGCCGTTGCCATGAGGATGGCGGGCTGGGCTCTTCCACATTTCCCGCGCCCGGGCGGACCTGAAAAAAACCCTTGCACTACATTACATTTCGGCACGACCCTGCACTACTTGGGTCGATTCATTGTCCCTCGTCGAATCGAGAATCCTCATTTTTGATAGCGCCAAAGCTGTTTTGCGACGTGAGATGTAGTGCGGTGGAATCTTAAAACGCCGTTGCTCTACCACTGAGCTACGCCCCCCGGAATGCATGGCAATACCCTACGCAGGCCATTCTTGCAACAGACCGGGCGGAGTCTATACCGGGAAAGTCGCCCAGGCATCGGAATTTGGGAATTTGCCACTGAATTCGTATCATAGGGCCGGAGCTGCGCGACGTAGCGACCTATCGAAATGGGGGGAAACCGGGTGACGCCGTGACGCCGCTTTCATGCGGGCTCGGGCAGCCATCCAAACTCCAGCGGCGCTGCGCGTAAACGGGCTTTGTCCACAGCGAAGCCGGGCTTATGGGAGCGATGCCCGGGGCTTGGCTAGCGTCGCGCGTCGCGCCCACAAGAGGAGAGAGATTCCATGGTTGCCTACTCGATCCGCCGTATCTTCAACACCGCTTTCTTAGGGTTGCGACTCGGAGCACGACTGTGCTTCGCGACGATTGCATTGTTTTCATTGATTTCGCCGGCCGTGCGGGCGGCGCCCCTTTCGACGTCCGGCAGTTTGCTGATCTTTCCCAGTATAGAGCTCAAGTGGTCGGCGGACGGCGTGCTGGTTCACGACACAATCATCACCCTTTCCAATGCTCGACCTGAGACGGTCAGCATTCAGCTCTTCTACGTGAATGGCGATGAACCCTCCGCCGCGGTGCTCGATGGAGCGGGCAACGTGGTCGAACGAGCCCATGACGGCTGGAACAAGGCCGGCTGCACGCTCAAGCTCGGCCGTTACCAGACGACGTATTGGGCGGCTTCAACGGGTCTGCCCGGAGGATGCTCCTTCCGGATTCTCGATTCCGGCAGCCCGCCCGGACGTCCGGACCCCGATCACCCCGGGCGCAGAGTCTTGCGCGGATTCATGTACGCATGGGTCGTGGACAACTACGGCCGCGAGATCAACTGGAATTTCGTGAGCGGAAGCGCCCTGATCGTCAATTCGCAGGACGGCGCAAGTTGGGGATATCAACCCGACACTTTCCGCGCCTTGATCGGCGCCCGCGGCGACCTTCTCCCAAACCCCGGCACGTTGATGCTCGACGGAGTCGAATATGAGGCCGCTTATAATACTCTGTCGCTGGGATTCACCGCCTCGGGAAACATTCCCCTGTTCGGCGACGGGACCGTGCTTCACGTGGACACGCAACTGACTCTAATGCCGGTCAGTCAGGATTTTCGGCAGGACCACGACGGGCCGATCATCACCAAGGCTCGCTTTGACATTACCAACTCCGCGGGAACCCGGTTTTCCGGCACGGAGCGGTGCATTACCTGCTGGGACCAGACGCTGCTAAGCCGGTACCGCGCGCCCAATCATTTCCTGCGCCCAAACCTGCAATCCGACTTCGGATCGGCGGGCATCGACGGCATCGCCAGCGGTGTGGTTTGTGGGCCCTATAGTGAACCGGCCGCACTGACCGGGGTGGCCGTGCGGATGTCCTCTTTTCCCGCGCTCAGCACGGCCGCGGATTGGAACGGTGACGGCGTCATTGACCTGTCGGACTATGCGCCGTTCGCCTCGTGCCTTGGATCGTCCGGAGTTAATGTCACCAGCGCCCAGTGTGCCGCCATGTTCGACCTCGATGGAGATGGGGACGTAGACGTACAGGACTTCCAACTTCTTCCGTTCGCGGTTCAGTTCAACCGCGCCTACGCCAACGTTCCGCTTGTCGGCTTTGGAACCCAGACGGCCGTGATCCGTTACGACGTCCCAACTTATTTCCCCTGATGACTGGTGCTTCCCGTTCGAAAGGGTGCAAATTGACCGTGGACCGAGGCAGACCAATGGATTTGCGGCGATAGCTTCAAGTCCGCGACCAAAGCCTGTTTCGGGCCCTTGGGCCATTAGGCTGATCCTCGCCGGTCCGCGTAGAGTTGTCACAGCGTCGTTACTTCCCCGACTGCCGGCCTAAAAATACAATTGCAAGAGGAGATTTCTCAGAATCGGCTTAAGCGACGGAGTGATCGTATGCGTCGATACATTCAAAAGGAGATCAAGATAATGCGGCTTTGGATTCTGGTTCTGCCTGCTTTGTACCTAGTTGCCGCCCCTTTATTTGCCCAACTTCCGCCCGCGCCGACCGGTCGGCAGGCCGACCGCGAAATGCGGCCGCGAATTGAGGTTGAGCAGCGAAACAAGGACCTGGGTTCGGTTGTCGAGGGCGAGACGCTGGCCGTTTCCTGGACAATCAGGAACCAGGGCGAGGCCGATCTGGTCATCGAACGAACGCAAAGCACCTGCGGCTGCACGGTCGTTCAGTTAACCGAGAAGGAGAAAGTGATTCCGCCGGGCGGGTCATTGGAGTTCAAAGCCGAATTCAACAGCACCGGGCGTCGGGGCGAGCAGCGAAAGGCCGTCGGAATCTTCACCAACGATCCGGTTGAGCCGGAGATCAAGCTCGATTTCAGGGCCATGGTCGAGCCGCTCTACGATATTGATCCGCAGGGACTTCTCAATCTTCGGGCGGTGCAGCGCGGTCAGTTGGGTGAGCGGTCCCTCGATCTTTATCCCGCCAGTGGACGAAAAACCATCGAGATTCTTCACACCCGATTCGAAGGCGAGCCGCCGCTTGAGCTTGAGATTGAGCCGATAAGCATGCCCAGTGGCACCGGACAGCGCATTCGATTGCGCGCCTCCCAAGCCGCATCGCTGGGCTCGATGGGTACGGCCCTGGTCCTGCGAATCAGCGTGGACGGGGTAGAGCGCGAATTGAGCATTCCCGTTCGCGCCGACGTCGTGGGCGATCTGACCTGGACCCCCGTTGTCCTCGATGCAACGCGGCAGACGTTAATCCCCGGCCGGATGCTCGCTCCGATCACGATTCGCTCGACTGCCGGGGGCGGAACCCCCATGAAGCCGTCTTCGCCGGGGGCATTCGCCCCTTCAAATCCGGCTGCGCCGGGGAGCTCCTTTGAAGTCGTCGATGTTCTCTGCGATCCGCCGCTCGCGCCGTCCTACGAATCGATGGGCGTTCCGCCGCGCACGTATTTCTCAGTGTATGTGACGGTCGAAGAAAACGCCAAGCCCGGCCCCTTTGCGACAATGCTCAAGATTCTCACCAACTCGCTGGACCAGCCACTGATCGAGATTCCGGTCTATGGGATCATCACCCCGCCGCTTTCGGCCGAGCCGCCGATGATCCTATTGCGGGCCGATGGCACGCCCGTGGGAACCGAGCGGCTAGTGAAGCTCCTGGCCGCTCCGACGGCCGAGCTCGAAGTCACCAAAGTCACCTGCGATCATCCCGGCGTTGAGGCCATGCTAGACCCCGCCGCGGGCCGACGACCGAGGAATCAACAGTTTTTACGAGTTCGACTTACGGGGAATCCTGACAGCGGCCCGAAAAAGCCGACGGTGAAGGTCGTGACCAACATCGCCGGGTATGAGAATTTCGAGATTCCATTGATGATCGACGCCGGGTCGGCCGGGCGGTAAGCTCTCCGCATGGCAACAAGGTCCACGCATACATCAGGCGAGCCCCAGGGGCTTGGCACCGATTCGAATGAGACCAATCGGTCGAGCGCTATGCCGTTATTGGCCTATGGCCTGGCATGGGCGGTGGGAATCTGCTTTCTGGTCTGGATGATGGTCGTCCGATTTCGCGTAGATCCGCCGTAGAACCAAGTGTTTGCGGAAAGTTCCGGGCGTCAGTCGCATAAGGCGTCGCCCGCGGTTCGTCATGGAAGGCGGTCCGTGGAAATCACCACCTCAGATCGATACAAGTCGAATCTTCGAGCGCTCTCGGTCAGCCAGCCCGAATTGGTTGACTTGATTGAGCGGACGAGCGTTCCAACTGGCGCGCGGGCGGTCGTCGGCCGGGACGGCAGGCCAACGTATCTGGTTTCTGACTCTTCCGGCCGCAGCGCGTGGCTGGGCGGTTCGTCGATGCCCTCGGTCAGCGCGGAAGAATCCCTTATCGGCGCGGTCGCCGATCAGGGCAACGTTGTCTTGCCGGGCGTCCTTTCGGGCCTCGAACCACTTCAACTTGCAGGAAAGCTGCCCGGGTACAGCGCCGTGTTTGTCATCGAGGACGAGCCAGCCCACATCAAGCTCGCGATGCAGCTCTACGACTACGCCGCGAAGATTGAAAACGGACGACTGCTATTTTTCCGCGGGGCGGAGATCGAGAGTGATATCGCGGCATTCTTCGAGCGAAATCACGGATACGAGATGCCCACGCGCATGCAGAAAGTGGCCCAGAAGTCGCCTTCCCAGATTGCAACGCTGCAACGGCGTCTGGAGCGGGCCGGGGCGCGGATCGTCGAAGCCCAAGCGAAATTGCTGAGCCGGACGTCCAGGGAGATTGTAACCCGGATTTCCGACCGATCGGGTATCGCCGGCAGTAGCCATGTGCCGGAAGAGCCGCGCATCGCGGTTATCAGTACGACCGCGGGCAGGCTTGCCGAAGAACAGGCCGGGCGAATGGCTCGAGCGTTGGCGGCGCAGGGCTGGGTCCATTGCGTCTGCATCCCCGATTCTCCGAGATCATGCCACGCCGCGGCACGGCTTTCGGCCATTCACCGGGTCCAGGCCGACGTCGTGGTGTTCATAAACAGTGTAGCGGGGCCGTTTCGATCCCTTCTGCCTCCGGAGCTTCCCGTAGTGTCGTGGTTCTCGCCGGGCGCAGCGATACCGGCAGGGCTTGCCGAGCCTTTAGGGCCGCACGATTTGTTCTTCGCTGCCTCCCCGACACACACCACCAGGCTCGTCGAAGCCGGTGTCCCGAGGGATCGTATTGAGCGACTGGAAGTCGGCGCGGACGTCTGCATGGCTGACGTTCGCCAAAGGGCTGCTTCGCTTGGTCAAAACCGGGTAGGGATCATGATGGACCTACCGGACGATCGGCCCGAGGCGGCAGAAGTTTCGTTGCCTTCGCATCTGACCCTCTGGAGGGCCCTTCAACGGACGGCCGAGTCCTGCGCGGCAGATTTCCGCCAGGACCGATTGGGCGAGCTGTTCGATCAGGCCACGCGAACCAGCGGAATCTCTGTCTCCGAGCCATCCCTTCGGGACCAGTTCCACGCCGTATTAAGGACTCGAATCCTTCCGGTCGCGATGGCGATCGAATCAGCCCGCGCCCTTGCCCGCGTGAGTTTGCTGAACCTCTGGGGATCGAACTGGACGGACCGACTGGAAATCGCCGCCGAACTTCGCGGACCCATTCCGCATCGACCGGAACTTGCGACTTCGTTTGGCGAATTGAATTGGCTGGTGCTTCCGGTCCCCGGCCCGGCCAACGCCCAATTAGTCCTGGACGCTCTGTCGGCCGGGGTCAGAGTGGCCATCCGCGCGGGCAATGCCTCGTTTGAGCAGGAACATCCACGGCTCGCCGAGCTTGGCCCATTTATTCAAGTTTTTCGAAACACGCGGGAACTGCTTAAGATCATCCGTTCTGGGCCGCCCGACACGGCCGATACCGGTCAGCGGGCGGCGAGCCTGATTCACAACGGTCACACGCTCGTCCACAGGCTCCGGGCTATCGTTGATAGGCTGAGAAACAACTCTGCGCTCATGGCGCGGGACGGCACGCGCGGCGTCCGGGAAACTCAAACGTGTGGATGATCCTGAATGGAACCATTGTGAACGTGGCGACGGTGGCCGTCGGCAGCCTGGCCGGGTTGTCCATTTCCAAGTCCCTGCCCGAGCGCTATCGACTCCTCGTTCTTCAATCACTCGGATTGGTGACCGTGACCCTGGGCATCGACGCGGGGGTTCTGCGGTTCGCGGCTGTTGTGGATCAGTTTCGACCCGATGGCTCGGCCGGTAACACCTACGGCGCCCGGCTGGCCATGGTGGTTATCGCCAGCCTGCTTGTTGGCGTCATCATTGGAACCGCCCTGCGCATTCACGAGCGCATCGAGGGGCTGGGCGCTTGGATCCACCGGCGATTCTCAAATCAGGATGGCCACCAATTCGCCGAAGGCTTCCTGACCGCCAGCGTGATCTTCTGCGTCGGCCCGCTGACGCTTCTCGGCTGTCTGGAAAACGGCGCCCGCGGCGATCCTAGTTTCCTGTACATCAAGGCCATGCTGGACGGTTTTTGCTCAATGGCCCTGGCTTCATCGCTTGGGTGGGGAGTTTTCGCCAGTGTTCTGACGGTGGCCGGGTTCCAGGGAGGCTTGGCCATTCTGGCCTATTACGTTGCCGAGCCGCTCGATCCGGTATCCCTGGGACTGATGACCACTGTGGGCGGAATCGTTTTGCTAGCGACGGCCCTCCTGCTGCTTGATATCAAGAATATTCCGGTGGCCAACATGTTACCGGGTATTTTCCTCCCGCCGCTGATTGTCTTGTTATCGGAACTTGTCGCACCCGGACTTTTGTTGCCCGCTTCGGGAGCATAGCGCTAGAATCAAGAGCGGTTGCGACGCCCGATTGGGGTCCGTTCGACGGGAGCACGGCCCCCTTAATTCGCGTTCGGCGGGCGGGTCGACCGACCAAAAGGGAAGTTCCATGCCCGAGTCGGATCCCTTTGGAATGTACATCACCTCGCCGCAGGCCGAATATGATGCCCTGCGCAACGTGTCGCCCGAGCATTCTTGTCCTTATCTTTCAGGGCGGAAGGCCCGCAACGAAGTCTATCTGGCCGATCGACTGTCCGGCGAGGCCTACGAGCGCCTGCTCGCCCGGGGGTTTCGCCGAAGCGGCTGCATTGTCTATCGCCCGCGGTGTCGCGGATGCTGCGAGTGCCGACAGGTCCGCGTATTGGCGGAATGCTTTCGGCCAACCCGCTCGATGCGCCGGATTCTTCAGCGCAACGCCGACATCTCGGTGGAAACATGCGAGCCCAATCCGACCGACGAAAAACACGACCTCTATCGGCGCTACCTGGACGGCCAGCATGATAGCTCCATGTCCCGCGGATTCGAGGCGTTTCGCGAATTCCTCTATGAGTCGCCCCTGACCACCCTTGAGATCTGTTATCGCCTTGGTGAACGGCTGGTCGGCGTGAGCATTCTTGATTCCTGCCCCGCGGGGCTGAGCAGCGTTTACATGTACTACGATCCGGAAATGCCCCGGCGGAGTCTGGGAACCCTGTCCATCCTGCGGGAAATCGCGTTCTGCCTGGAGCGCGGATTGCCCTATTATTATCTCGGGTATTATGTTGCGGGAAGCAAGACGATGGCCTACAAGGCTCGATTTCGCCCGGCCGAGATACTTGTTGATGACAACCGCTGGATTGCACTCCCGCAATGAAATCAAAGCGACATCGCCGCGCGCCCCTTCCGAACTCGTGGCCCGCGGGTTCCATCGCATCCTGCTGATCAAGCCCAGTTCGCTGGGTGATGTGATTCACGCTTTGCCCGTGCTTCATGGGCTTCGGCATCGCTATCCGGATGCGACCATCGATTGGCTGATTTCCGCGCCATTGGCCCCAGTGATCGAAGGCCTGCCCCAACTGAGTGAAGTGATTCGCTTCGATCGGCGACGGTACGGCAAAATGGCGGTCAGCCCGCGAATCGCCGGTGAGTTTGTCGGGTTCATCCAGGCGCTTCGGAAGCGAGACTATGATCTGGTCATTGATCTTCAGGGATTGTTTCGAACGGGGTTTCTTTCCCGGGCCTCGGGCGCGCCGGTGCGCATCGGATTCAAGGACGCGCGCGAAGGGGCGGGTTTTTTCTATACCCACGTGCTAACTTCAGAAAATCCTGACATCCATGCGGTGCGCAAGAATTACCTTGTTGCCGATTTGCTGGGATTTAGTGAATATCCGATCGGTTTTCGAATGCCGCTTTCCGAAACCGATCGAGTGGAGGCCGACCGTCTGCTTGGGCCCGCGGATTCGCAAATCCACCGCCGCCTGATCGCCGTCGTCCCTGGAGCCCGGTGGGAGACCAAAGTCTGGCCGATTGAACGGTTTGCCGAAACAATCAATGCCCTCCACGAGGAGCCCGCCAACCATTGCTTCCTGGTAGGCGGGCCGGAGGACGTCGATCGATGTCGAGCCTTATCGTCTCATTGTCGTCGCAGCCCGGTCGACCTCTCCGGGCGAACCAGCCTCCGGACCCTTGCGGCCGTGGTTAGTCGGGCCGATGTGGTTGTCTGTCAGGATTCCGGAGTGATGCATCTGGCCGTGGCTCTAAATCGGCCGCTGGTCTGCTTGATCGGACCGACGAACCACCTTCGAACCGGCCCGTACAACCGGGGGGAAGACTGTGTTCGCCTGGACCTTGATTGTGCGCCGTGCTATTTTCGCCGACTTTCACAATGTCCGCATGACCACCGCTGCATGAGGGAATTGCCTTCGGACCTTGTAATTCAAGCTGTGGGGGCCCGGCTCCGATTCCACGGTGGAACCGTATCAAGCGAGTAATTCGGACGTAACGAGCAAGCGTTCTCCAGGAACGATTGGTACCATTGTCGAGGACGCGAATGCAACAGCCGGCGCTGGAGCCGATAATCCGTCAGAAGCTGTCTCGATCGCCGAACCGGCGTGAGCGGTCTAGAATTAAAGGGACATTTTCCGTGGCTAGATACTGGCATCGGTTCCGCCGGCTGATCACTCACAATGTTCTTCATGCCGACGATACGCCGCACTCGATCGCCCTTGGGGCTTCGATTGCGATGTTTATCGCCATCCTTCCCCTTGTCGGGATACAGATGTTCGTGGCCGTCGCCCTCGCGGCCCTTGTTCGAGCAAACAAGGCGATTTGCATCCCGGTTGTCTGGATCAGCAATCCGCTGACCATGTTTCCGATTTACGGCGGGTGCCTGGCCCTGGGCAAGTGGTTGATGAACTCCAAGGCACCGGTCGAGCCCGCGGTGGCGCTATCCGGTCTGGCCGAACCGGCGCGGATCGTTTCCTGGGTCGAGCTGGAATACTGGACGGCGCTATTCTCACGACTGGCCGGCATGGGCGTCGAGCTATGGGTCGGCTGCATTGTCGTGGGCATTCCCGTGGCCTTGCTGACCTACCCTGTGTCGTTGTGGCTGGTTTCCGCCTATCGCGAGCGCCGCCGCATACGGTTGGCCCAGCGGAAGGTTTTCCGGGCACCCATTTCCGAATCTGCCGCGAATCGCAAGAGCGAAGTCGCCTAGCGAGGTTAATCACCTCGCATTCTTCAGATTGTCCGCCAGTGGTTTCCGCGCTCGCGGTGGCGCCGTCGTCCGGGCGGTGGAGGCACGGATCGCCATGAATGGCGCACGCCGATATAATTCGCCCGCATGATCATCACCATCGATGGGCCGGCCGGATCGGGGAAATCGACGGCGGCGAGGAAACTCGCGGCCCGGCTGGAGGTGCCATACCTTGACACTGGAGCGATGTACCGGGCGGTGGCCCACGCCGGGCTGACCCGCGGCGTTGATCTTTCCAACGAGCAGGAAGTCGGGCGACTGGCTTCTGCGCTTCACATTGAACTGGACTGCGGACCGACCTTCGTGCGGGTCAAAGTTGACGGGCACGACGTAAGCGAGGCCGTCCGAACCATGGCGGTCAGCGCGGCCACCTCGCAGGTCGCCCGGCATGCGGCGGTGCGAAAGGTTCTCGTCGAGCAGCAGCAGCGCATCGGGCGGGCGCTCGGGTCGTTTGTCACCGAGGGGCGCGACCAGGGCAGCATCGTGTTCCCCGAGGCCGACGTGAAGTTCGTGCTTGACGCGGGGCTTGAGAAACGGGCCGAGCGGCGCTTCCAGGAGATGTCGGCCGACGGCGAAACCGTCAGCCTCGACGACATCCGCCGGAACATCGTCGCCCGTGATGAAACCGACTCCAAACAATGGGCCCCGTTGCTGGCTCCCGGCAAGGCGATTCTCATGGACACGACCGACCTTTCCATCGCCGAAGTGGTTGAGCGCCTGGCCCACGAAATCGCTCGGCCCGACCGCACCCCGGCTTGAGCAAGCCGATGTTGGCGAAGCGGCGCTTGCCCGATCGTTCGGCGTGTGCGTCTCGGCCGCGCAAGTGGGTTTGGCAGCGCATTTCCCGGCCTTTTTCGCATGTAACTGGGTTTGTTTTTATTTCGCAAATCGATCGTAAGTCCTTAATTGGCAATAGGTTACGAGTTTTGTAACTGGGTTTGTTTCGCACGGGCGCTTTTTCTCGCGAGTCATTCCTCTTCTCGGATCGGCGAACGAAACCCCAGCAACGACTTGATAACGCGCCCGGCGCGCGCACTGGAGCCGCGGCTGAGCGATCAGGGAACATGCGAATAGAAAATGCACCGCGGAGGTGCGGATGACACATAGCAAGTAGGTTCAGGACGCGGGCAACGGCGGTTGGGAACCACGAAGGACGCGACGTACACGAAGTTGTCAATAAAATCGTGCCAATGGCGTCTGCGCTTGAGGCCTGTACCCATGAATGAGAACAGTTCTCACACAGAGAAATAGAGACCGCGGAGAACTACGGTTCGGCCGGGCCGATGGTAATCATGGCCCCATGTCGGATACGGCTCGACCTGGGCCACCCGTCCTGTTGCGGCACATTCCAATCATATTCATCAAGACGGCCCCTCCGGCGGGGGGCCTTCGATTTTTTCAAGCTCATCGACGTGCAAGTACTTTTCGCAGCCTTCCCGCGGATCGGACCAGTGCCAGCCGTCGGCCCAAAGCGCGGCCTTACGTTCTTTATAGATCCGGTTCCAGCGAGCTAAGTCGTTGTAGCACGTCAAATCTCTTGTCAACTCACTGTTGTCGAGATAACACTTCAGAATCGGTTCTTCCCGCTCCGGATGCCACATGACTGGTCGTAAGGGATATTCAAGTCGACGGATAATGGGAAAGAATGTGATTGCCTCAATCTCGAATACTGAACCATACAGCAACGCACCAACAGGTGGCAGGGGCTTAAAACCAGCTGGATGGGGCATTCTCGCGCCACATCGGAGTGTACAGCCATTGGCCGCGGAAATTCCAGTGCTTAGATACCAGTTCCCACGGAACTCGCACAGAATCACTGCACCGGCTCCCATACAAAGCCTACCGTCGGATCGACGGGATCGATCTGGCGTAGCCTCCAAGTATCCCCTGAAAGTTCTCCAATCTGCAACAGCCGGGGCGATCCGTCCGCGTTCTTGAACTTCATTAGACTGCCCGACTGCATCTGTGTGGCGTTGGCGTAGAATTCGCGCGTCGCGTGCCCGTCAAGATCGGCGGTCAGGCCGTGGCCGGTGAACGGATGCGGTTCGGTGCGAGTGATTTCATTCGGCAAAGGAGCCCCGTAATCCGGCGTTCGCGGCACTTTCGTATTCTGCCGCAGCGTCGTGTTCAACGGAGTCTCCAGAACCACAAAGGTCTCCCCATCGACAAACGGCGAACCATGATAGTCCAATCGCACCCGATTAATCACCTGTCCCGAGCTCGCCGCCCCGGCCATGTCGTCGGCCGCCGTGAAAAACCCCGACAGATTCGGATCGCCGGATGAGATCATGTCCAGCGCTTTGCCGTTGCTGATGGCCTTGTACATCGGCGCATTGGCCGGCAAATCCGCAAGCATAGCCTCGCCGACTTGCCGCATGGCCGTTTGCTGTGCGGGCGAGAGATTGGCAAACCGAACTCGCCGAAGGGCCTCGAATTCCTCCATGCACTTGAAAGCCTTGTCCGGCCCAACGAAGTCGCCGATAACGTTGCGTAAGTACGCATCGTATGCCCGAGCCCCGGCCGCGACGGCCTCATCGGCACGCTTCAGGCCGTTGGGGTCGATGCCCGATCCGCCGACTGGAGAATCACGCAGGCTCTTGCTGACACCCTCGCCGACGCTTT
>JBGTDB010000281.1:0-2460 GCA_041748515.1 Phycisphaerae bacterium | reverse complement strand
TTGCCGGCGCCGTTTGGGCCTAATAGCCCGAAAACTTCGCGATGATGGACCTCGAGTGACAGGTCGTTCACCGCAACGAGCGGCCCATAGGTCTTAAGGACGTTTTGCAGTTTCAGCATGGGATGGAAGATTAACGTCCGTGTCACTCTCTGTACAAGTCAAATCCTGTACGAAGCGGCGGTATTACGTGATTTTCCGACGTTGGCCATTCGTTTTTTCATTCAGGTGCCCACCAATGTGCTAACCGGTTCGGTGGCAGCGTGTCCGTATGTTCGGGCGTCGACATTCTGCGCCCTGGCCGTCACCGTAAGCGTTCCGGCTGCTGGTCAACAAGATCAAGAATAGGGAGGACTCATCGTGAAAAACGCCAGGTGCATCACATTTCTCGGAGCAGCCTGTCTCGGGTTTGGCGGACTCTGGGTGGCTCGGGCCGACGCCGGCCACTATCGACATCGCTATGCGTCCCGTTACGCTCCGCCTGTCGTCGCGGTCCGGCCTGCCTATGTTCGATCGGCCTATATTTCGCATTATGCGCCGAAATATTACCACCGGCCCGTATACCGGCCGTACCCGGTTGTTCGGCGGTATTATGCGCCCGCGCCGATCTATTACCCGAGGCCCCGTTACTACAGCCATGCGGGGTACTATCGCGGCTCGCACGGATTCAACTTTTCTTACGGGAACCGCGGACGGCATGTATCGTTCGGGTATTGGGATTGAGTCTTTAGGCTTGTCGCGTGCCCGGCGTCAGCCTTCCGAGCCAACGATCCATTGAAGCGCGGTGCATGCACCCAGCGTACACGAACCGATAAACAATATCACTACCGATATAATCAACAGCGGGATCATGCGGTCGGCCAGAGTCCGCTCGTGCGTCGGCTTTCCAGGATTCGCTTCGTAAACCTCAGGAAGCGCGTCGGCCAGGCCCAAGCGCCGAAGGCGCTCCTGAACGAGCGGCGGATACCGGTCAATGGACGCAAGTCGGACGGGACGGGGTAATTGCATCAGGGCCTGGCGCGGATTGTCGGCGGTGGATTGAAGGAAGAGTTCGATGGTTCGATCGACTTTCTCGCCTTGTTCCGCGGAAAGCAACCACAATCGCCCCGCTGTGTGCAGGTCGTGCATGTCGTAGGCAATGCGGCCGATCCACGCGAGCAGCGATGGATCGTAGCCCCGATGCTGAAGATATGATTCGAGCCGCTGCCGGGCCTTGGCATAATCGCCTCGCTCAAGATCCATTTTGGCGCGGCCAATTGTATCCATGCCGCGCGTCGCGACCGAATCCGGCGACTGGTGTTCTGAATTCGGCGTCATCGATTGAGCCTGAGGGTTTCCAGCGCGCTGCTCTTGAGAGATCCAGCTCTCAATCCAGCACTTGACCGCGGGGCGATTCCCCCGAACCATCCGTCTGATGCTCTTTGGATTGCAATGCCTCCACGCGCCGCATGATTTCGGTCGCGAGAAGCTTGTTGATCCTTCGCCGCCCGACGATATTTGATCGAAAGCGAACAAGATGGTGCCCGATTGCATCGCGCAATCCGACGGATCCATCAAGAATATCGCTACTTATGCTGGATACGTCTCGAAGACTCCAGCGTTTTTGCGTTCTTCCCTTTACTCGCATTTCAATCTCAAATGGCCGGACGATTAGGCGCGAATGGGTGGCTCGGCAGTGAAGAGCTGCCATTAGTAGCCCATACAAGAAAATCAACGCTGTCGGCCAGGGGCCTCTTCCGATCCAGTAGAAAACAGCTCCAACAATCGTCATTGTGCAACCAATGATCATCAGTTCATTCCGCCTGTGTCTCCGACGAAAGACCAGAATGTCCGGCGTGTACGCATAGCCGCATTCGGGGCAGACGTGCTCTTCGGGCAGGCCGATCAGCGAATAATCGCACGCCGGGCAGAGCTGCTGTGATCGGACCGTGTGGGCCTCCAATTCCGGGGGAAGTTCGCTGTCCAGGGTCATCGGCATCGGCCCGTCCTCGATTCGATTGCGTTAAGCCCATAGTATACCGGCGGCTAAGTTCGGTGAATCCTCAGGCGACGACCCATGCGCGAATCGGCCCTTGTCCAACAAGACCTTTCCCAGGCGGGCACCTCGGACTCGAACCTGCCCGAGGTGTCGGAGGCCGCGTGCGCGGCGAGCCCGACGGACGTTTCGCAACATATCGCCGCCCACGCGGCGCAACGGCCGGAGCAAACCGCCATTGTTGTGCTCGGGCGAAACGGATTCCGAGCGGGAAATGCACGGCGGGCAACATCCAAAGTCACGTTCTCGGAGCTTGAGGAGCGCGTGCAGCGACTCGCGTCCGGTCTGCTTGCCGCCGGGTTCCAACCAGGAATGCGCGTTCTTCTGATGGTGCGGCCGGGGGTCGAGTTCGTCGTTCTGACGTTTGCCATGTTTCGCGCGGGCGTCGTGCCGGTGATGATCGATCCGGGCATGGGCGTGTCGCGAAT
>JBGTDB010000280.1:0-3757 GCA_041748515.1 Phycisphaerae bacterium | reverse complement strand
CCCAAAACTATAGTCATCATTGAATGCAAAGGCGGTCAGCGATGAATCGGGCCGCCACTTGGACGACAGGAAAGCGAAGATCGGGCGCTTTGTGACTCGCGAGCAGGCAATGTACCGCTTGAACTTTGCAATCGCTCTGATCAGTTCTCTTCGAGGTCGCTTGAGCAACCACCACGTTTCAGCTCGTCGTTGGTGTTCGCCCGTCGCCTTGCCGGTGAGATCTCTCTCGTTTCGGGCATTCGCCTGCCATTCCGCCAGGACACGATCCTTTACCAAGTCCAGAACCTGCGGAAACCTCGCTGCCTCAAACAGGTTACGCTCGCCAAAGTCAATCACAAAAGCTGGCTGCTGAACATGACGTGACGTGAGGAGACTTGTACCGTTCATGTACGGATGAATGACAGCCCGAACTCCGCGATCGAGCTTGAAGATTCTTTCCAGTTCCGGTTTCGTGATTCGAAACCCGGAATGTCCGGGTTGCTGCCCCTCAAAACATCGTTTAGGTTCGCGATTGCAAGCCAGCACCCGCGCACCTGAAACGTCGGTCTCATCCGAAAGCGATGAATTGATGAATGCGCATTGCCGTTCAGCCAACTCGTATTCCTTAGCCGAAGCCCCCTTTCCGCGTTTTTGAATTTTCTTTCGATCCGGCGGCGGCTCCACTTGGTGCCAGAGCAATCGCTTCTTTGGCAATAGCCGGAGATCGTGCGAGTTGATCCAGTTCACGATCGAGACGTGTACATTGGCTTCGCCCGACCACGGTTGATTCTCAACGGCCTCGACAATCGTGCCGGTTCGAACAACGTGATCGAGTCCGCCCTCGCGGGCTTCGTTATTACGGATGTTTTGCGTACCCACCAATCCGGCGCGGCCCGATACAGGATCATCGATCGTGCAGCGTGGAATGTGGTCGTGGGTTCGTCGGAGCCAGTACGTGCAATAATCAGCCCTGCGTGGAATATCCGAGTAAATGCGTTCCAGATGGCCCACATATCGGCGACCATGCTCAACGGTCATCTTTCGAGCATCAAGAAACGGAGGATTACCGATGATCACATCCGCCTGTGGCCACTCCGTCGGGACGATCCGCCCCACGGACCAGGGGTCCACATCCAGTTCGGCGAATAACATTGTGGGGAACGGCTCGCCATTCTTGAATGGAGTGATTAGCGCGTCGCCGGCGATGAAATTGTCGTCAAGCTGGTCGAGCGGGAGCGGCGTCTCCTGAAGATGAAGTTCGTCGATGGCCAGCTTCCGGGCGATCATCATCGTAACTTTGGCGATTTCCACCGCGAATGGGTTGATGTCAATTCCGAAGAACTGCCGGGCGCTAACATACCCGATTTGCCGCTGACCCTTCGGCCCCTTCTCTTTCTCAGCCATCCGTTCGAAGAGTCGAGCTTCCAGCCTCTTGAGCTCTCGATAAGCGATATAAAGGAAATTACCCGACCCGCAGGCCGGGTCCAGAACCCTATAACCTTGCATCCGTTCTCGAAGCTTCTTGAGCTGGGCGAGCGTTGTTGCGTTCTCAATCAACTCCCGCCAAGGCCGCACGATGGTCGGTCCGACAATCTTCATGATATCCGTGGGATGGGTGAAGTGCCCGCCGAAAGTGTGCCGTTCCCCTTTTTCCAGAGAGTGTTCAAAGAGCGTCCCGAAGATTTCCGGCCGGACCTTGGACCAGTCGGACTTTGACGCTTGCCGTAGCTGGTTAATCTCGTCCTCATGGAGTTCGATCTTTGCGGGCAATCGAAACAACCCGCCGTTGAAGTACTCAATTCCCCTATATCGCCCCCCTTCGACCCGTTCTCGGGAGTTCATGGCCTCAAATAGCCCGCCAAGCAAATCGAAACTCGTGGTTGGCGACTTGCAATCTTCAAGCAGTCGAGTAACGAAATACTTCTCTATCAGCCCAATGTCCTCGGCGAAAAGGGCCACCAGCATCTGAAGCGTGAATCGTTGGGCGAGTTCCCGAGGGATTTGGCGCACGATAAGCTTGTTGAAACAGCGGGCCAGCTTGTCCGCGGCATCCCGGGTGACTTGCTCTTGGTCGTTGCCAAATACCGGTCGCTCAGGAATTGGAAAAAGGTACGCGAGCGGTCCGAAGCGAGTCGGCAATTCCGCGAGTGGCACCTGGTCCACCGGCGTGTCCATCTGGGTTTCGAAGTCGAAAACCCAGAATTCATCGAAATTACACAGAATGACGTATCGGGGACGGCCCGGAACGAGCTTAATCCAGTAGTCGAACGCCTGGCGGTAATGCCGATTCAAGTCTTCGCCGCGCTTCTTCATCTCGATGAGGACGAACGGCTTCCAAACGTAATCGGCGAACGCCACGCCCCCGCCGGCTTCCGCGCCCTTGCGAATGCGGAATTCCGGAGTGCCGCCCACCTCCAGGCATCCCTTGTGGCCAAGGGCCTGGAACAGGCGGTCCAGAAAGATCTGCGCCTGGCCTTTCTCATCACCCGTTATGTGCGCGGCCGCCCATTCAACAAATGTCGAAAGTAGACGATTCCGTTCGTCGC
The DNA here is from genome assembly GCA_041748515.1 of Phycisphaerae bacterium. GTDB lineage: Bacteria > Planctomycetota > Phycisphaerae > UBA1845 > UBA1845 > JBGTDB01. The sequence goes on along the minus strand of JBGTDB010000280.1, from coordinate 1,232 downwards.
TCATGCATGTCAATTATGTCGCAATTGGGCTCCGCTTCAACGTGGTTCGGCACCGTCGCCCGTTTGCGCCGGATTCGATGGGACCTGACCCCCGAAGGGCGTGCCGTGTCCAACAAAGAATTCACAGGCGGTTCACCGCGTTCTGAGCACTGTCAGGCCGAAGGGACAGAAACGGCACACAACTCACTTCGGGAGGCACGGATCACGCGCCGCTCGGACCACCGAACTCAAGCCGATTCCGACCGGGTCCATTCCAGGCGCGGGGCGTCGCCCCATAGTAGTTCAAGGTCGTAGTACTCGCGAAATTGTCTGTTGAAGATGTGAAAGACCACGTCCACGAAATCGGCCACGATCCAGATTGCGTTTTCCGTCCCGGCGACGCCGTAGGGCTTCTCGCCGACCTTCCGGCCGTAGGCGAGAACCGCCTCGGTAACGCCGAGCATCTGTCGATCGGACGTGCCCGTGCAGATCACGGTAAAATCCGTAACCGAGGTAATCCCGCGAAGGTCCAGGACGATTAAGTCCTCCGACTTGAGGTCGTGGGCGATGCGGGCGATCTCGATGGCGAGTTGTCGGGCGTTGATTTCCGGCATGAACGCATCCTAACGGGATCGGCACATGTGGCCAAATGCTCGGTATTCAGGGAGTCCGCCGATCGAATCTGTCGGGTTGAAGCGGGAAAGACTCGCCGGGCTGGAATCTTGAACCGCGATAGGATAAAACATCCGCTCCAATCGTCTGGGGGGAGTGGGCGACCGCACATTCTAGGGAGGAAATGCCGTGAAACCGGGTTCAACCGCAGCTAGTGTCCGCAAGTCAGAGTTTCCCGGCGACGGTCCGAGCTGGGCGGCGGGCAAATGGCCGATCTTCAAGTTTGTGGGGCTGTTCGCCATTTTGATGGTCGTGTTCTATGCGATCACCTTCATTCCGTTTCTAAATCTGAAAGTCTTACCGGGCTTGCAGATACTGAATGCAAATGTCTCCACCTGGATCATGAATATCTTCGGCGAGAACGCCAGGGCGATGGAGACGACGATTGTATCGCCCCGGTACTCGGTGAACATCGCCCATGGGTGCGACGCCATTGAACCCGCCGGATTGTTCGCGGCCGCAGTGCTCGCATTCCCCGTCGCGTTTCGGTGGAAACTGACCGGACTGGTGGTGGGCGTGTCAACGCTGCTGGTGCTGAACCTCGTGCGGATTGTTTCGTTGTTCTACGCCGGCGTGCTGGA
>JBGTDB010000279.1:0-2920 GCA_041748515.1 Phycisphaerae bacterium | reverse complement strand
CCGCGAGGGGCTCCGCTCCCTCAGGGACACGGCGGAATCGTCGGCTTTGCGCTCGGGCGACTGCTCACCCTTCACCTATCCAGCCTGGGGACGATTATCATTCTGGTTTCGTGCTGGTCGGTGGGGCTCGTGTTCGCCACTCAGGGCTGGGTATTACAATTGCCCACGTTATTCCGGCGTGCGGCGGGTACTGCCGGCGACATGGCGGAGGCCGCGCGCAACTTCCTCGGATCCATTCCGTTTCCGCGCGCCGCGGCGCTGCCCAATCAGGTGAAGCCTCAGCGAACTTCGGCCCCTCGTCGCGAGGTTCTCGACGAAGACGATTCGGCTGACCGAGAGGCACCTTCGCCAAAGCGTCGCCCGCCGGAAAGCGCCGTCGCACCGCACTTGGCCGATTCCGAAGCCGAGAGAGAGACTGAGGCTGAATACAAAGAAGCTGCCCCGGTTGCCGCACCTCTGCCGAAGCAAGTCAACGATTCGGCTTCCGAACCTGTCGCTGAGCCGCTGAAAACCCCGGCGACGCCTGCGAAAGCGGTTCCAAGAGTACCGATCGTCAATTTCCTGACGCCCGAACGAGCCGCCGCGGCCGAACCCTATCCGCGGCAGATTGAGAACTGGCGACTGCCTGATATCAATCTCCTGCGCGAGCCGACCTACAACTTCAACGCCCAGCAGGAACAGCGCGTACGACAGCAGGCCAAGACCCTCGAACAAGCCCTTGAGGAGTTCCGCGTTGATGCCCGCGTGGTCGAGATCGACACGGGTCCGGTCATTACCATGTTCGAGTTGAAGCTCGGCGCGGGCGTGAAAGTCTCGCAGATCGCGTCCCTTTGCAACGACATGGCCCGGGCCCTGAAGGCCCATGCCATTCGCGTGGTGGCCCCCATCTCCGGCAAGAATACAGTGGGCATCGAGGTGCCCAACACCGAGAAGGAGCGGGTCCGTCTTCGCGAATTGATGACCCTTTCGGGCAAAAAGGCCGCCGCCATGAATCTGCCGCTCTTTCTGGGCAAGGACGCGGGCGGCGCGGCCCTGGTCACTGACCTGACCGCCATGCCGCACCTTCTGATCGCCGGAACCACCGGCTCGGGTAAGAGCGTCTGCCTCAACGCGGTGATTCTGAGTCTGCTGATGACCAAGCGGCCGGACCACGTCAAGATGATTCTCATCGACCCGAAAATGGTCGAAATGAGCCAGTTCAAGGACGTGCCGCACCTGATGTGCCCGATCGTGACCGAAATGCCTCGTGCGGAAAAAATTCTCGAATGGGCGGTCACCAAGATGGAGGAGCGATACGAATTGCTTGCCGAGGCCCGGGTCAAGAACATCGACGGATACAACGAATTATCCGCCGACGAGTTGTACGCCCGCTTCGCCCCCGAGAACGAGCAAGAGAAGGCGCGGATTTCGACACACCTGCCGTACATTGTCATTGTGATCGACGAACTGGCCGACCTGATGATGACGGCCGCCAAGGAAGTCGAACACCACCTGGCCCGGCTCGCCCAGAAATCTCGGGCCGTGGGCATTCACATCATCGTCGCCACCCAGCGGCCGGAAGTGAAAGTGGTGACCGGTTTGATCAAATCCAACTTGCCCGCCCGCATCTGCTTCCGCGTCGCTTCGCGAATGGATTCGCGCATCGTCCTCGACCAGAACGGCGGCGAAGTTCTGATGGGTCAGGGCGACATGCTTTTTCTGCCGCCGGGTTCTCACAAACTCCTTCGCGCTCAGGGAACGTATCTGGAGGACTGCGAAGTACAGGCCGTCCTGGATGATCTGGCCGAGCGGGCCAAGCCGGAATTCCATCCCGAGCTCATTCGGCTTCGGGCAACCGACGCCGAAGCCGGGGCCGAGTTCCGCGATCCGCTCTTTGACGATGCAGTCCGCATCATTCTCGAATCAAAGCGAGGGAGCGTCAGCCTTCTCCAACGCCGCCTGACCATCGGCTATTCGCGGGCGTCGCGTCTGATCGACCAGATGGCCGAGGCCGGAATCGTCGGCGACTATAAGGGCTCGCAGGCCCGCGAGGTGCTGATGTCGCTCGACGAATGGGATCGACTTCGCGAGCAGATGCAAAAGGAATTGCAGGACGACTACGAGGCGGATCAGGAGCCCGAATCCGAACCGCAAGACGAACCCTTCCGATCCGGCAACTGAACAGCAGAAAAAACGACTCGCATCAAATATCCGACGCCCGGCGAATTGGCGTAGTGGTCACGTCAGGCGATGCTGGATTACCTCGCGAATAAACTCCTGCGCGATTCTCGTGGCACTAAAACTGTCATCGTAGCGCGACTCGCCCAGTTTCGTATCGTGTTGCCGAACGAGGAATTTGTCGTCGACAAAAAGAATCTCTCGAATCGACAAAGGACAATCGCTGATTTGGTCGAGTCGAACGTAAGACTTTTCTTGTGCGACATATTCGCTGACAAACAAAGAAACGCGATTTTCCGAACGCACATCCGGACCATCCAGCTTGTCGTTCCAGAAGTGTTTCGCAAAGTAGAACACGTATCGTGCTTGATAGTCGCCGCTATCGAAGTTGATGGAAAAGAACCCCGTTTTGGCAACCCGTGCGCCATTGCGCAAGTTCTTCCAAGCATCCATTTCAACCAAGTCGAACTTGTTAATCTGGATGCGAAGCTGCCCGGACGCCTCCGTTATGCGAGAGGCGCACAGTTCGAATTCCCATCGAAGCTGCTCCATTTTTCGCGACCATCGTTGGTATACAAGCTGTTGGCGCTCTTTGATTCTTTCATCGGCTTCGCCGGCCACCTCGGAGACAAACTTCTGTAGTTGTTCGTCCTCGGTTATTTCCTTCAAATAGCGATCGAAGGTTCCAAGGATTTGTTGTGCAACGAGCTGGACGATCTTGTTGAAATCACCCTCGTCCGCGTCCGCCAGGGCGTCGAGGTAC
>JBGTDB010000278.1:0-2124 GCA_041748515.1 Phycisphaerae bacterium | reverse complement strand
GCGAATTCGAATTCTAACGGCCGTTGCGGTTGGTATGGCGGCTTCCCTGGTCGCGGCGGAGGACTGGCCGAAGTGGCGCGGGCCGCGCGGCGACGGCACCTGGACCGAATCGGGAATCGTCGAACGGTTTAAGAAGCCCCGTCTGGAGCCCGTCTGGCGGGCCCCGATTTCCAGCGGCTACAGCGGCCCATCGGTCGCCGACGGGCGAGTCTTCGTGACGGATCGCGTTACCACGCCTTCTCAGATCGAGCGAGTCCATTGCTTCGATGAAAGAACGGGCAAGTCTCTCTGGAGCCATTCGTACGATTGCGCCTATCGCGATGTGGGCTATGACGCCGGGCCGCGGGCCTCTGTTCTGGTTGAAGGAAAGCGGGCCTATTCGCTTGGGGCGATGGGCCATCTTTTCTGTTTCGAAGCCGAGACCGGCAAGATTCTCTGGAAACGGGATTTGAACGCCGACTACAAGATTCGGATGCCCGTATGGGGCATCGCCGCTTCGCCGATCATCGACGGAGACTTGATTATCGTACATATCGGCGGCGAGGATGGCGCGTGCCTGGTGGCCCTCGACAAAACAAGCGGGGCGGAGCGCTGGCGTGCCCTTGATGACAACGCATCCTACGCCGCGCCGATCGTCACCGAGCATGCCGGCAAACGGATTCTCGTCGTGTATACCGGCGAGAACGTCGTCGGCCTCGATCCGCAAAGCGGAAGCGTCTATTGGAAGCACCCGTTTCCTGCAACGAAGATGATCATCGGAATTTCGACGCCGATCCGAAACGGCGACGATCTGTTCCTGACCAACTTCTTTGACGGCTCGTTGATGCTCCGGCTTCATCCGGACAAGCTCGCCGTCTCAGAGCTCTGGAAGCGGGCTGGCGCCAGCGAGCAGGAAACCGACGCCCTTCACTCGATCATTTCAACGCCCTATTGGAAGGACGAGTATATCTATGGCGTGGACAGTTACGGCGAGCTCCGATGCCTGGAGGCGCGGACGGGCGATCGCGTCTGGGAGAGCCTCGACGCTGTGCCCAAAGCACGCTGGGCTACGATTCATTTTGTCGAGAACCGCGACAAAGTCTGGATGTTCAACGAACGCGGCGAACTGATTATTTCACGGCTTTCGCCGAAGGGCTATGAGGAAATCAGCCGGGCCGCCCTTATCGAACCGACGACCGACCAGCTTCGCCAGCGCGGCGGCGTGTGCTGGTCGCACCCGGCCTTTGCCAATCGGCACGTGTTCATCCGCAACGACAAAGAATTGCTCTGCGCAAGCCTGGCCGCCGACTAAACAGGCTATATGGCGGACACTCCCTGCACAAAACCCGTTGTCGAGGGAGGAACAATTACCACGTGTACTGCACGGTGTACTGCACCTGGGTGGTGCCGTTCTTCTCGATCGTCACCGGGAAGTGGAGGGTTCGGGCGTCCTCCTTGGTGAAGTCGTGTGATTTTTCCGTGACCTTCCAATTGGACCAGCGGTAGAGCGTTTCCTTGACGATGACTTTGACCGGCTGTTCCTTGTGGTTGCGCAGTTCAATGGCGATGGTTTCCTGCATGAACCGCCGGCGTGTGTCGAATTGGAAGTCGACCTGCTTGCGCTCGCCGACCACGTCGAAAGCGCTGCCCAGCTTGATGAGCACGTGTTCGTTCTTCGGCGTGTGATCAATCTTGTCCTCGCCAATGAATTCGAGGCTGGCGTCGGCCGGATCGAGTTTGCTGACCCGGATGCGCCCGGCCGGAAGGGGCATGCCCATGCCGATGGCCTCCTCATTCTTGAACCGCAGGTAAATATCCACTTTCTTGTTGGTCTGCACGCCGAAGTCCCGGTCGGTCATCGGACTTCCGTAGACCGGGTAAGTGACCGGCAAGCCGTAGTAAACAAGTATTTTCTCCGCCGGAACTTCTCGCGCGGCCGGGAAAAGCTCGATCTGCTTGGTCGAGTTGTCCGGCAAAGTGGTCGTGCGGCCGAGCGTGTAAAGATGGTACTCAAAGAACGCCTTCTCCTCGAAACCGGCGTCGGCCGCGACCCCCATGGCCATTTCGCGTCCGGCCCGCGCTCGGGCATACATCGGCTGCGGGGCCGGCGCGCGGTGAACGTCACCGGCGATCAGTTTCAGGCGG
>JBGTDB010000277.1:0-3322 GCA_041748515.1 Phycisphaerae bacterium | reverse complement strand
CAGTTACGATGCCCGGCGTTAATGGCGACAGCGCCGTCAGTGAAAACGCAACGGACAATCTCACGCACGGGTCGGTGGTCATCGCGGCGATCACAAGCTGCACCAACACGTCCAATCCATCGGTCATGCTGGCCGCTGGACTGGTCGCGAAGAAAGCCTGTGAGAAAGGGCTGCGGGTGCCGTCCAGCGTGAAGACCAGCCTCGCGCCGGGTTCGCGCGTGGTAACAGAGTATCTCAGCGCGTCGGGCGTGATGCCCTATCTAGAGCAACTCGGTTTCCACACGGTCGGATACGGCTGCACCACGTGCATCGGCAACAGCGGGCCGCTGCCCGAATCGATAACCGAAGCCATCGGCGAACACGACCTGGTGGTGGCGTCGGTCCTCAGCGGCAATCGCAACTTCGAGGGACGCATCCATCCGATGACGCGGGCAAATTATCTCGCTTCGCCGCCGCTGGTGGTGGCCTACGCCCTCGCGGGAACGGTGGACCTTGACATCACCAAGGAACCCATCGGCCGAGGCAGGGATGGCCGCGACGTGTATCTGAAGGACATCTGGCCGAGTCAGCAGGAAATCAGGGAATCGATCGAGCGGTTCGTCACGGCCGAGCAGTTTACGACGCAGTACGCGCGGGTTTTTGACGGCAACGAGCGGTGGAACCAGATTCGCGGGGCGACCGGCGAGACGTACCAATGGGATCCGGAAAGCACGTATGTTCAGAACCCGCCATTTTTCGAGAACATCACCAAGCAGCCGCCGGGGATTCGGCCGATTGCGGGCGCTCGCGTGCTGGCCATGCTGGGCGACTCGGTAACCACCGATCATATTTCGCCCGCGGGTTCGATCAAGACCGACTCGCCCGCCGGCCAGTACTTGCAGCAGCGCGGCGTATTGCCCAAGGATTTCAACAGCTACGGCTCGCGCCGAGGCAATGACCGGGTGATGACCCGGGGGACGTTTGCCAACATCCGTCTGCGGAACCTTCTGGCCCCTGGAACCGAGGGCGGCGTCACGAAGTATCTGCCAACCGGCGAAACCATGTCGATTTTCGACGCGGCCGAACGGTATAAGAAGGACAACATTCCGCTCGTCGTACTCGCCGGAAAGGAATACGGCTCGGGCTCGTCGCGCGACTGGGCGGCCAAAGGCGTCCTGCTCCTGGGCGTGCGGGTGGTCATCACCGAAAGCTTCGAACGCATCCACCGCAGCAACCTGGTCGGCATGGGCGTGCTGCCGCTTCAGTTCAAAAACGGCCAAACACGTGAATCGCTGGGCCTTAACGGAAACGAGGTCTTTGACTTTCCGGGATTGTCCGAGAGTCTCAGACCCTTGCAGGAGATCGAAGCGCGGGTGACCGACCCTTCCTCGGGCAAGAGCCGAGTGATAACGCTCGTCTCCCGAATCGACAGCCCGGTCGAAGTGACCTACTACAAAAACGGCGGCATTCTGCCCTACGTGCTACGCAAGCTGGCAGAGTAGTGCATGAGCAGAATCGTCCGGATTCATCTCGAATCGGGCGAGTGATTACCATGGGAGCGACCGACTCGATTATCCACGACCTCCTGGATACCGCTCCATGCTGCCGCAGTTCGGATGAGGTCAGATGAGTACTTCTTGGCCAATTGGATCGCCCATTAAACGACTTGGGTTTGACCAATGCCCCGCAAGCGATCGCTATTCGTAAGGGCCTTCAAGTTCATTATTGAACTCTTTGCCGACACGGTGCTTGCTCTTTTTGAAGTTTGCCCGGCGGATCGACCGTCGCGCGGGCAATTGGTCATTAAAGCGCGGGCCAGGCGGCGACAAAGGGCGGTTCGCCGCTGGATTGCGAGAACCGGCGGCCATGGCCCTATTCCCGACCTCGAGCTTCTTTGCCCACAATGCGAGTTCAATCTTACCGGTCTGGTGGAGCGGCGCTGCCCCGAATGCGGCCGGGACTTTGATGTAAACCTGCTCTGGTGCGGATGATGATTGTCGACGAGCGACAGCCCTTGATCCGCCCCGTATGCGATGGGTAGAATGCGCTTGATGAGACCCGATGATATTCGCCATCTTTTGCGCCGACAACCATTTCGGCCGATTCGCCTTTACGTTTCCGACGGGGCGACCTATGACGTGAATCACCCTGAACTCATGCTGCTGATCCGAACAGAGGCGGTCATTGCCATTGACCCCGGAAACGACCAACTGCCCGATCGCTACGTGTATTGCGATCCGATTCACATTACTCGAATTGAGCCCATGGACGTGGACCGGATGGATGGACCCACCCGCGGGGGCAATGGAACCTCCAAGAACGAATAACCGCTTCGGCTAAGCGGGACGCTCTCGCCCTCGACGTTCGGAGTGAATTCAGATTGTCCGCGGCGCTCTCCAAACTCTGGCTGTGGTTCTGGCACCTGCTGCCGGCCAATCCCATTCTCGTTCGCGTCGTGTCCGGGGCGTCGCGCCGCGTGCGGCACCTGTGGCTTCGGGCGGGATACCTGATCGTTCTGCTCACCGTGGTGCTGGGCGTTCTCTGGTATCACATGGCCGGGCGAAGCGCGTCGCTTTCCGAGCTGGCCAAGGGCGCGTCGCAGACCTTCGCCTGGGCCTCGACCGCGCAGCTCATCCTGATGTGCTTCCTGGCGCCCGTTTTCACCGCGTCGGCCATCACCCAGGAAAAAGACGCCCGCACGTTTAACATCCTGCTCTCCACTCCGTTGAGTAACGCCCAGATCGTGCTCGGCTCGCTGATGAGCCGGCTGTATTTCGTCATCATGCTTCTCATCGCCGGGCTCCCGATTTTTCTCATGACCATGGTCTATGGCGGCGTGACCACGCAGCAGATCATTGAGAGTTTCGCCCTGGCCGCGTCCACCGCCATTCTCACCGGGGCGCTGGCCATCTTCGTCGCCATGCTCGGAGTCGGCACGCGACGCACGATCTTCTCCTTCTATCTCCTGATCGCGCTCTACCTGCTGGCGGTCTATCTTCTTGGCGTCTGGAAGATGACCTGGGTGGAGGCGGCGCCGCCGAATCTGTTCGGCCGGAAAATGAGCTGGCTGACGCCATTGCATCCCTTCCTCGCACTTGACGTGGCACTGAATCGCGTTCCGGCGCCCGATCCGGGGCTTCTGGTTGATTCCGGATCGCTGACCCGCTGGGCCTTGGCCAACCCGTCGGCTGCGTATGTCACGTGGACGACCATAACGGCCGTCGCGATGGTGCTGGCGAGCATGATATTTGTTCGCCGGGGGGCGAAAGTCGGCGAGCCGACTTTCTGGGGTCGGATTTTCTCGCGAATCGTCCCGCGCCGCGCCGGGGAGCGCACGCGACCC
>JBGTDB010000276.1:0-2272 GCA_041748515.1 Phycisphaerae bacterium | reverse complement strand
ATCGGCCGCGGAATTCGACAACCGGCTTGTAACCCAGCCGGCCTGCAAGCAGCGGCTCCAGGCAATCGCGGGCGGCGGCGTCAAAATCATCCGCGTCGAAACTGGAAAGGATCAGGTAATCCGGCTGTGGTTGATCGAAGGATTCCAGCGCCGCGAGAACCGGGTAAGTCGCGTAGCCCAGTTCATGCACGCGGGGCAGATATTGCGGACTGAAGTGCTGAAGATCGTCAGTCATGGCACCCACGGTCGCGTCGACTGCGACGTTTTCGACAAACCACCGTTCGGCGGCATAGCGAGAGTCAGCGAGCATTTCCAGGTTGACGGCGACGGCATTTCCTAGAGTAAAGAGCACTATTCCAACCGGAACGCCGAACCGAATCGCCGGCACGATTCGGCGGGCGTCGCCCGCTTCAAACCGGCTCTGCCGGTCGGTGCGAATCAACGCGGACCCGGCCGCTCCGACCAGGACGCACATGAGGGCCAAAGGAGCAAACAGGAATCGTTCGTAGACGAAACCAATCCGGGCAATGACGATGAGGTAATAGCTCAGGCACGGGACCAACAGAACGAAGGCCAGAGTTGTTATTGAAACGGTGGGATTGAGTCCGGCAATGGTCGGTGCCGATGGCGATTGCCGGGGGACACTTCCCGATTGTTCGGGCTTCGACATGCGAGCCGGGCGAATCAGCAGTCGGACCACGGAATAACCCACGGCCGCGGCCATCGCGGCGACCATCGGCCAGCCGACGGCGGTCGCACTCTGCACGACGGTCTCGCCAAACAAATGGAAATGCGTTGGCTGGCGGAATTCGTTCTTTTCGAGCGTGTCCGCGAGCGATCGCAATCGATCGAGCCATCGCCGCGGATCGGCGAAGATGCCGTTCAGAATCGTATAGGGCAGAACGAATGCGACGGCGCCAAGCAGCCATCGCCATTGCAGGACTGCCGCGATAGCTCGGCGCGTAGCACTGTCTGTTTGGCGAGCGGACCATTCCGCCACCAGCAGGGCAACGGCTATTCCCGGATAGATACCCGCCCAGTTGTCCTTGGTGCTGATGCAGAGCGATCCAAACAATCCGAGCAGGATGGCGTCGCGGGCCGCGCGGGTACGCAGCGATCGGGCATAGAAAATGAGGCTGAGGGCGAACCAGAAAATCGACGGCACGTCCACATTGCCCAAATGCGCAAAGTATACAAACCCCGCCCCCGTGGCAAACGACAGCGCCGCCAGGGCCGCGGACAATTCGTCGCCGGTTAAGATTCTCGCCGCGTGCCACAAGGCCAAGACCGCGGCGACGCCCATGATGGCCGTCATGATTCGCGCGATGAGAATAAGCCGCCCGATCTTTGGCGCGTGCGGCGGGGCGAAGTTCAGCCTGCCGCTTTGCGGATCGACGACGGCCTGCCCGCTTCTTTCCCAATGAGACAGGACCGGCTGATAAGCGGCGCGGACCAGGAAGTATTGCAGCGGCGGATATCGCCCCGCCCAGCGGCTTGGCCAGGTCTCGACCGCCCCCAGCGTGCGAACTCCGGCGATGGTGTCCTGACTCCATGACACGACGGCCGGCAGCCCCCAGTTGATCCCCGGCAGATAAAGGGCAAACGCCATCGCCGCAAGGCAGGCCGCCACGCAAAAACGTCGCCATCGGGACAGCCCCGCCGGGCTTGAATGCCGCCATCGAGACAGACCCGCCCGGCATGAATGCCGGGGCTCGGGGCGCGGCGATGCGCCCGACTGTTCTTGTGCCGATTGATGATCGGGTACTCGGTCGTCCATGTTCGGCGACTATTCTGAATGGCGTCGAGCATCGTGTCGATCCGGGCGAGTGCTGTGATGGGTCGGCGGCAGAGGACCGGCGATGAACGATGAACAGGTTGGCCGAGGGATTCGTCATTGCGATGGCCCTGTTGAGGATTCTCGGATTCGGGTTTCGCAAATTGACTCGAATTGAGCCGGCCGCCGGCTCGACGCATCGTGTTGAAATTCGCAAGCATTGAACCGAGGGCAATGCCATCCACACACTGTAACTGGGTTTCGAAGCGGATTTTGGCGTGATCAAAGGCAATATTTGGATTCGTTTCCGCCATTTTTGGGTTCGTTCGGCCGGGGCGATTTCGACGTAAGTCGTTGTGGGATAAGGACTTACGCGCGATTCGTTTGGCTTCGTTTGGTACGGGCGCTTTTTCGCGCTCGACGATTATTTGCCCGCGCGGGCCCGGCGCCGAGATCTTCGCGATTAGAACGTGGAGGGTGATCGGCGATGATAAGGCG
>JBGTDB010000275.1:0-5026 GCA_041748515.1 Phycisphaerae bacterium | reverse complement strand
CGTTGACGGCCGTCGCGGCGTCGGTCGCACCCGAAATTGAAGAGGCGAATCGCATCATCCGTTTGTACCCTTGGAGGAGGGGCATTAACCGACTCAAGCCGGCTTTGCCGGCACGGCCAGAACACCAAACCTCGATTACCGACGATATACCGTACTGGTCAATCAATCAATTTCGGATTATGGTACGGCGGCCTGGCGGTTGGTTGTTCCACCGCACCGCGGACGGCGTCCGCTCGGGACCGTTTTCGACTTGAAATGCCGGGTTACCGCAAGTGCAACCCGTGTTCGGTTCGCTTATTACCAGAGCCCCATGCCATGACGCAACGCGCTCCCGCGGAATGCGGCTTGAAGCAAATCGCGTCCCCCAACGAAGTCGAGTTGGAACGGGCCGCGCCCGCGTCGGTTTCGTATTGGAGCATCCTGATTGCTCCGCGCACCGCCCAGCTAGACTCTCACGGCCGCGAGGTGCTGGCCGATGTCCGCCAGATCGGGCTTGACCATGTCGAGGCCGTGCGGTTTTGCCGCGTCTATCTGCTTGGTGGAATGCTTACCGAACAGGATATCCGTCTCGTCGCCAACGAACTACTGGCCGATCCGGTGGCCGAGAATTACGTTGTATTCGCCGGACTCTCCGCTCGTCCGGACGGCGAGCTCCGCGTGCTGGAGCACGGACTCGCCGGGGGCATTCGCCCCCTTAAACCCGGCTCCGCCGGGGCGTGCGCCATCGAGGTCCATCCGCTTCCCGGCGTCATGAATCCCGCCGCGCTCAGCACGCTTGACGCAGCACAGCGACTCCTTTCGGTCCGCTCGTCCAAGGCAAGAATCGCCGAGGTCCAGACCGCACGGCGTTACAATGTCGTAGGCGCTCGGTCAACGGACGACCTTGAGCAGATCGCCGCCAGCGTTCTGGCCAATGACTGCATCGAGCGATGGTACATTCGCGGATTCGGGCGAAACGACGCGATCCCGGACGGGTTCCCCCTGCCGAACGAAAGACCGTTCGCGCTGCGGCATGTCCCAATGCGGGAAATGGCCGACGATCAGCTCGCCCGGCTTTCACGCGAGGGGCACCTCTTTCTTTCGCTGGAAGAAATGCGGACGATCCAGGACTACTTCCGGCGCATCGGGCGGGAGCCGACAGATTTGGAGCTGGAAACGCTCGCCCAGACCTGGTCGGAGCACTGCGTTCACAAGACGCTTAAGAGTGCGATTGACTACCACGGCGCGGACTTCGGCCGTCCGGGGGAAACCAGCGTTCGATTCGACAATCTGCTGAAAGACACGATTGCGGCCGCAACCCATGCCCTCGACCGCGACTGGTGCCTGTCGGTCTTCGTGGACAATGCGGGGATTGTAACATTTGACGACGAATACGGCATCGCCTTCAAAGTCGAAACGCACAACCACCCCTCGGCCATCGAGCCTTACGGCGGGGCCTCGACCGGCGTGGGCGGCTGTATCCGCGACATCATGGGCTGCGGGCTTGGCGCCAAGCCGATCGCCTCGACCGACGTGTTTTGTCTCGCCCCGCCCGATTTTGATCCCGCCCACGTGCCGGCCGGCGTGCTTCATCCGCGCAGGGTGCTCAAAGGCGTGGTCCGCGGCGTGCGCGACTACGGCAACCGCATGGGCATCCCCACGGTCAACGGCGCAATTTATTTTGACGAGCGATACCTGGCCAATCCGCTGGTGTTTTGCGGCTGCGTCGGACTGATTCCACGCAAATTCATCCACAAGGAGCCTAAGACTGGCGACTACGTCGTCGTGGCCGGCGGCCGAACCGGGCGCGACGGAATCCACGGGGCGACATTCTCCTCAGCCGAACTGACCGAGCAGCACGCCGACGAGTTTTCGCACGCGGTGCAAATCGGCAACGCGATTGAGGAGAAAAAGCTGCTCGACGCTCAGTTGCTCGCCCGCGACCACGAAAGCGGCTGCCTCTATTCGGCGGTGACCGATTGCGGTGCCGGGGGGCTGAGCAGTGCCGTCGGTGAAATGGGCGCGGAACTCGGCGTGGAGGTCGAACTCGAAAAGGCTCCGCTCAAATATGTTGGCCTGCGCTACGATGAGATTTGGATTTCGGAGGCCCAGGAGCGCATGGTCTTTGCTGTCCCGCCCGATCGGCTGGAGAAATTCCTGAGCGTGTTCGCCGCCGAGGAAGTCGAAGCTACGGTCATCGGCCGCTTCACCAACGATCGCAAGCTCCACGTTCGCTACAATGGCCAGACCGTCGGCGAGCTGGACATGGCCTTTCTCCACGACGGCCTGCCCAGAACAGTTCGCAGGGCGAGCTGGGGGCTAAGGGAAAGGCACGTAGGGGGAAAGGCCAGCGACGAAGCGACAAAGCAACGAAGCAACGAAGACCCGAGCCGCGACTCAAGCGAGCCGCGGACTTCAGTCCGCGCGGAATCCCCCGATCCGAACCGCGACCGCAAGGGAGCCGAGCAATCACCCATTGCCCACCGCCGCCCGGCAATTACCAAATCTCCAATCACCAGGTTCTCCACCGCCGAGTTCCGCACTCGGCTGCTCAACGCGCTGCGGCATCCGAACATTGCGTCCAAGGAATGGGTCATTCGCCAGTACGATCACGAGGTGCAAGGCCGAAGCGTCATCAAGCCGCTGGTCGGCCCCGGCTTCGGGCCGTCGGATGCGGCCGTGCTGCGCCCGCGTTACGACGGTTGCCGAGGCATCGCCTTGGGCTGCGGTCTGTGCCCGCAATGGTCCGAGATCGATCCGTACTGGATGGCGATTCTGGCCATCGATGAGGCTCTGCGGAACATCATTTGCGTCGGCGCGGACCCTGATCAGACAGCGATCCTCGACAACTTCTGCTGGCCCAAGTGCGACAACGAGGAGTCGCTTGGTGCCTTGGTTCGTACATGCGTCGGGGCAAAGGACGCCGCCATCGCATACGGCCTGCCGTTCATTTCCGGCAAGGACTCGCTGAACAACGAATTCACCATGAGCCCGGAAGAGTCTAGGCGCACGGGCCTGCCGCAACGGCTGGCCATCCCGCCCACACTGCTCATCAGCGCCCTGGGCATGGTTCCCGACGTCCGCCGCTGCGTGTCGATGGATTTGAAACAACCCGGAAACGTGATTGTCCTCGCCTCCGCTCCCGTTAATTATGTCGGATTGACTGAAGCCAAACGTCACCACGACCGGGTTTCCGAGTTGATTCGGGGCGGCGCCGTGCGATCCGCCCATGATGTCAGCGACGGCGGCCTGGCCGTGGCCGTTGCGGAAATGTGCATCGCTTCCGGCCTCGGCCTGGACATCGACGCTATGGATCAGAGCCGCGACCGCAAGGGAGCGGAACCAACTCTTCCCCTTAACAAGGGGGGGTTGGGTGGGGTCGATTCCGCGGAGGACCACGACTGGAACCGATTGGACCTTGGCACATTATCATCAAGATGGTTCGACGAAATTCCGACGACCTACGTGCTCGAAATGACCGAGTCGGACGCCCGCCAGTCCGGTTTCCCGGTGATCGGTCGCGTCTCTGCTTCGGACGAGGCGCCTGCCCGAGTCAGGTTTGTCGGATTCGCTAAAGATTCTTCAAGACCGCAACAGATTGAGGCAGTCGAAATCGCCGTCGATGAACTTGCCCGAGCCTGGCGCGAGCCGCTTTTCGAAGGGGGCAACACCTGATGCCAGGGACCGTTCCGGTTCTCGTTCTCCGCACCGCCGGGATAAATTGTGACGAGGAAATCGTCCACGCCTGGCGGCTGGCCGGGGCGTCGCCGACGCTCCTGCACCTCAATGAACTCGTCGAACACCCCGATCGCCTCGACGAATTCAGCATCGTCACCATTCCCGGCGGATTCAGCTACGGCGACGATATCGCCGCCGGAAAAATCCTCGCGGAGCGGATTGAGTTGGGTTTGGCCGATGCCCTGAAAAAATTCGTCGATAACGGCGGCGGCGTGCTCGGGGTGTGTAACGGCTTCCAGGTTCTGGTGAAGCTGGGCCTGCTCCCCGGCGGAGAGTTCAGCCGAGACCAGGTCACCGTCACTTATAACGATTCGGCCCGCTTCGAGGCCCGCTGGGTGCGGCTCGAAATCGCCACGGACCGCACGCCTTTCTTGAACCCCAACCTGGCCGACGGCGTCGAAGTGGATGATTGGTTGATGTGCATCGAGATGCCGGTCGAGCACGCTGAGGGCAAAGTCGTCACGTCCTCGATGGATGTGGCCTCGAAGCTCTTATTAAACGGGCAGGTGGCCCTTCGCTATGTGGACGATGAGGGCGAGTTCGACACCTATCCGGCCAATCCCAATGGAAGCGTGCTGGGCATCGCGGGGCTGTGCGACCCGACGGGACGAATCTTTGGCCTGATGCCCCACCCCGATCGGTTTTTCGACCACACCCAGCACCCGCAGTGGACTCGCCGCCATTCGACCGGCGCGGCGGACAACGGCCGGGCCAAGCCGCCGGAGCCTCCCGACGGCCTGCGCATTTTCCAGAACGCCGTGGCCTACTGGTCCACCCACAGAAATCGCTAGCCGACGTTTTAAGATTGCCCTGCCGGCTCTTGAACCCGTGTCATGCGCGCCGATTGGGGTTGCGTGCGTCGGCGTCCATGAGAATGATGGTACGATACGTGGATTGAATCGCCGATGGCCTTGACCTACTGGAACTACCTCGAACTGAAGAAGCTGCTCGACTTGCAGCATCCCCGCTCGGAGCCGCCCATCGAAGGCGCGATCGAACCGGCCGCGCCGGCCGAGCACGACGAGATGCTCTTTATCATCATCCACCAGACTTACGAGCTCTGGTTCAAACTGCTCCTGCACGAGTTCGATAAGATCAAGGCCGATTTCTCGGGCAATGACCTGTACGGCGCGATCCACACCTTCAAGCGGGTCCGCACCGTGATGAAGGTTCTGGTGCAGCAGCTCGACATCCTTGAAACCATGACGCCGATGTCGTTCACCAGTTTCCGCGACCGGCTGGACACCGCGTCGGGGTTTCAATCCGCACTCTTTCGCGAATTGGAATATACGCTCGGGTACAAGCGGCC
>JBGTDB010000274.1:0-3479 GCA_041748515.1 Phycisphaerae bacterium | reverse complement strand
TTCTGCTACAAGATACAGGTTATGCATCTGCACGGCCCGCGGGACTTGCCCCTCTGGCGCGAATGAATCCGATCCGCGTCCGTACCCCGGCGGCCCAGCTTCCACGACTGCCCGTGCGAATTCCGAACCCTCGTAATTGGTACCACCCCTCCTACCCCACGAATCATCACCCCGAGTCGCTCCAAGACTCGCCGGCCCGGATGACAACTCAGCAGCCTGAGCGTGTGCTCCAATCGGCGGACGCCAAACCTCGGCCGCCATTGGCCACGAAACTCCGTCAGGGCTACGCTGATCAATGCCGCCTGACTCAGCGGACGCCGAATCCGGCCATCCTGGCCCGCCAAGCGGAGCCGGCGGCGGGCCGGCCGCGCGGATTCCCTCCGCGAATTCCCGGCGAATGCGGTCCTGCTCGGCCGGATCCACCGGGGGATGCATGCGCATGCGCGGCGTCAGGTCGTTGCGCTGAAATGTCTCCCGCAGGGCGCTTAGCACCTGAGAATAAATGAGCTGCGAATCCGCCCAACGCACTTCGACCTTGGTGGGATGCACATTGACGTCCACCGACGTCGGGTCGATCTCGATGAACACAAACACGACACCGTGCCGATCCGGCTCCATCAAACCGCGATACGCTTCTCGAATGGCGTGCTGGATTGACCGGTCGCGAATGAACCGCCCGTTCACAAAGAGATACTGCCACTGCGTTGTCGCCCGCGAATGCGATGGCGGCGCCGCGAACACCTCGAGCAAAACGCCGCGCTCGTCGCGCGCCGCATGCATCAACCCCGATGCCAACTCAGATCCGTAGAACTTTGCGATGCGCTCCCGACGCCCGGGGCACGCGGGCAGGTTTTGAACCGACCGGCCGTTGCTCGAAAGCTCAAACGCAACACCGGGATGGGCAAGAGCGATACGCGAGAATTGCTCCGTGACATGGCCGCTCTCGGTCGATGCACCCCGGAGAAACTTTCGCCGAGCGGGAACATTGAAGAAAAGCTCCCGAACCTCCAGCGTGGTTCCTTCGGGGCAACCGGCCGCCACCGCGGCCTCGAAGTGGTCCCCGGCCATGCGAACTTCGTGCCCGTCGATCGTACCGCGCGGCCGCGAGATAATCCGCATCTGTGAAACGGCCGCGATGCTCGCCAGGGCCTCTCCACGAAATCCCATGGTACGAATGTTGTACAGATCGTCTTCGCGGAGAATTTTGCTGGTCGCGTGAGGCGTGACGGCTAGGCGTAAGTCCTCCGCCGACATTCCGAATCCGTCATCGGCCACCCGAATCAGCCGCCTTCCGCCGTCCTCGATAGCCACCGCTATCCGGCGGGCATCGGCGTCGATCGCGTTTTCCATCAACTCCTTGACCACGCTGGCCGGACGTTCAACCACCTCTCCGGCGGCGATCTTGTTCACCAGCAGATCGGGCAGAATTCGGATTCGAGATTCAGAAGTGGCGGCCGGCACGTTACCCTCCGTGGCCTTGATCCCTGCACGCCGGGATCGAGACGATGCGATGGACAATAGTATAATTCCTTTGCCAGAAGCCGCAATTCGTCGCCCGGAAACCTCCAAATGGGGTGCGGCCCGAAGGAAAACTCATGACGCGTTTGAATCAGCAACTTTTCCGAGCGTCTTGTGAGTTTCGCTATCCTGGTGTTCAACTTCGTTTTCCCGAGTCGGGCCGCGATGCCCATACGGCATTATAAGTTCGCCATTCGCCATTCGTCTTGCCGCTTCCCGCCAAGCGAGTTCCAATAGACCCCATGGAAGCCCGGTACGAACTTTTCGATCACACGGCCGATATGGGCGTTCGTGTCTGGGCGGAAGATCTGCCGGCCCTGATTCCGCCGGCCGTCGAGGGGTTCTATGCCACCATCGGCGAGCTCGCGACGGCGGGCTCGGCCGAGCCGTTCGAATTCGCCCGCCTGGGCGACGCCCCGGAGATGCTCCTGCGCGACTTCCTCAACGAGCTGCTCATCCTTTTCGAGCGGGATCGTTCCCGGCTGGTCGAATTCAAGATCGTTGAGTTCGACAATCGCCATCTCCGAGTCGTCGGCAACGCGGTTGGAGTAGACCTGGATCAATCTGCATCCTGCCGGGAAGTAAAAGCTATCACCTACCATGAACTGGCCGTCCGCCCAATCGACGACGGCATCGAGGCGATTTTCATCGTGGATATATAATCATGGCTGAGACCTACACCGGACCGCTGGAGCGCATTGACGCGGTGCGCTGGCGCATACCCAAGTCGTACAAGCGCGGCATGCGCGTGGATGGCTTGATCTACGCCGACGAGCAGCTCGTCGAGGCCATCAAGCAGGACAAGTCCCCCGAGCAGGTGGCCAACGTCGCTACGCTCCCCGGCATCGTCAACTATTCGCTGGCCATGCCCGACATTCACTGGGGCTACGGCTTTTGCATCGGCGGGGTGGCCGCGACCGACCCGGCCCAGGGCGGAGTCATCAGCCCCGGCGGCGTCGGCTACGACATCAACTGCGGCGTCCGCCTGATCCGCACCAACATCACCCACGCCGACGCCCGGGAAAAAATGGGCGAACTCGTCAACACGTTGTTCGACACCGTGCCCTGCGGCGTGGGCAAAGGCGGCATCATCCGATTCAACAAAGGCGAACTCCGCAAGCTCATGGCCGAGGGGTCGCGTTTCGTAGTCAATCGCGGGCTGGGCTGGGATTGCGACGTCGAAGCCACCGAAGCCCACGGCCTGATTCCCGATGCCGACCCGAGTCTTGTCAGCGACAGAGCCCTCGAACGCGGCTGCGATCAATGCGGCACGCTCGGCAGCGGAAATCACTTCATGGAAGTTCAGGTCGTCGAGCACATCGACGATCCCCAGGCCGCCAAAGTCATGGGCCTTCAGCAGGGCTATCTCACGGTGATGATCCACTCCGGCTCGCGGGGACTGGGCTATCAGGTTTGCGAAGACGCGCTTTACGACCTCCGCGACACGCCACGGAAGTACGGCATCGAACTCCCCGACAAGCAGCTTGTTTGCGCTCCCATTGAATCGCCGGAAGGGCAGAAATACCTTGGAGCCATGCGGGCTGCCGCCAACTTCGCCTGGTGCAATCGGCAGATCATGACCCACCTTGCCCGGCAGGCCTTCGCCAAGGTGTTCGGCAAGCCCGCCGAACAGTTGGGCATGCACCTGCTCTACGACGTGGGCGGCAGGAGCACGACGCTCTGCGTCCATCGCAAAGGGGCCACGCGGGCCTTTCCGCCGGGACACTTGGAACTGCCCGAGAAGTACAAGTCCATCGGACAGCCCGTGCTCGTCCCCGGCGACATGGGCCGGGCCAGCTACGTCCTGGTCGGCCTGCCTGGCTCCATGGAGCAGACCTTCGGGAGCTCGTGTCACGGAGCAGGGCGGCGGATGTCCCGCGGCGCGGCCATCCGCGCCAGCCGCGGCCGGTCTATCAAACAGGAGCTGGCCGATCGCGGCGTCATCGCCCGGGCCCGCGGCC
>JBGTDB010000273.1:0-5184 GCA_041748515.1 Phycisphaerae bacterium | reverse complement strand
GCCTTCGGCGCGTCCGGATCACGGAAATGGCCTCGCAAATCAAAGCCTCCTGCTGGTTGACGGCGGGGGAAGTTACCTCCTGGTTCGCGGGGGGCAGGCATCCATCGGGCGGGCCGCGTCGGAGATTCCGGCGGATGTGCCAATCATCAGCGACCTCGCGGAGCGGCACGCGAACATCACTCGCGTTGATGAAGACTATTTCCTCTTTAGTGCCAAAGATGTTGAAGTCGGCGGCCAGCGAACGCAACATGCGTTGCTTCGAGACGGCGATCGGGTGGTGCTGGGCAAGAAAGCGAAGTTCACTTTCCGCCTGCCGAGCCGAAAAAGCAGCACGGCGGTGCTTGAGCTTAGCGACACGACAAAAGCACCGAACGACGTGCGGAGGGTGGTCTTGCTGAATCAACATGCGATCATTGCCAACAATCCCACGGCACACGTGTTCTGTCGTCATGCCGGGTGTTCGCTGGTTCTGTTTGAGCGCAACGGATCACTCTGGGTTCGTGCGAAGAGCGACGGCCACGTGGATACCGAAGCCCGGCAACTCGTGCTCGGCGAGCCGGTTGAGGTGGGCGGTGCGGGACTGGTGCTCGCGCCGTGGAAGTCGTCGGCATTGAAGTCGTAGGCATGGCAAGAAAACGGAATGTCGAATATCGAGTATCGAATAGCGAATGCGCAGGTGCGCAAGGCTCCTAAGCGGTAACTGGCAATCTGCGAACTTTCTCATGGCCTATACCTTCAAACATGGCGATCGTCCTCTTGACGACTTCACGATCCAACGCGCCATCGGCCGCGGCGGGTTCGGCGAGGTCTATTACGCCATGAGCGACGGCGGCCGCGAGGTGGCCCTCAAGTACCTGAAGGAAAACCCGCACGTCGAGCTGCGCGGGGTCAGCCACTGCATCAACTTGAAGAGTCCGTATCTCGTCTCGATCTTCGACGTCAAGAAGAACGCCGACGATGAATATTTCATCATCATGGAATACTGTTCCGGGCCGTCGCTTCGCGATCTGCTGATCACCGAGCCCAACGGTTTTCCCCCGGAAAAGGCTGCTTTCTTCACCCGCGAGATCGCCAAGGGGCTGGCTTATCTGCACGACCGCGGCATCGTTCATCGGGATCTTAAGCCCGGCAACATCTTCTTCGACGACGGCTATGTGAAGATCGGCGACTACGGGCTGAGCAAGTTCATCGCCGTGTCGCGGCACAGCGCCCAGACGGCCAGTGTCGGTACGGTTCATTACATGGCCCCGGAGATCGGCAGCGGCAACTACTCGAAGGGCGTGGACATCTACGCGCTCGGTGTGATGCTTTACGAAATGCTTCTGGGCAAGGTTCCCTTCGAGGGATCGAGCATGGCCGAAGTGCTCATGAAGCACCTGACCACGCAGCCGGAACTCGATGAACTGCCGGAGCCGTTCGGCCGCGTTATCCGCAAGGCCCTGGAGAAAGATCCAAACGAACGTTTTCAGGACGTTTCCGAGATGATTGACGAGCTGCTATCCGGCGAAGCGATTCAAAAGAGCCTCGCCGGATTCAGCGCCAAGAGTCTGGAAGGGGCCGTGCGAGTAGGGGGGCGGGACCCGTTCGATTCGCCTCGCCCGTCGCCCAACCCGGCGCCAGGCGGATTCGTGTTCAAGGGCAACGTCGGATACGGTTCGCCGAAGCCCGCGCAGCCGTACGTCGCGCCAGCCGGAAAAGCAGGTTCGGCGCCGGCCATCCCCGCAAGCGCCATGCCGCTGCCGGACAAGTTGGCCCGACGACTGGACCGAATTTCGCACAAACTGGAGAGCAAGGTCTCGAAGCTGGCCGGAAAAGCCGGCACTTCCGCGACGAGAGGGGCCGGCCCCCAAGGGCCGCTCGGGCCAGGCGGAATTCCCTTTGCCCAGCCGGCGGTGTCCCGATCTGATCGGGCGAAGCGCGGAGTGCTCATGGTGCTGCTGACCATCGGGCTCGCGGTGGGCTTCGGGCTGCTTGTTGGTTACCGCACAGGTGAGGAAGAGGCTGGGATTTCCGGCGGAGCCTTGGTTGCGGCAATGGTAGTGGCGTTGGCTATGGGCCGGGCGGTTGGCCGTTGGTTCAGCGTACTCGAAGGGCCGACTTGGGCCTTGCGATTGGTACAGGCATGCACCGCCGCGCCGCTGCTGGCAATCGGTAATATCGGCTTCTTTGAGCTTGATTACGGCGTTTCAGTCTGGCTGGGACTCCTGGCCGTGGCAACGCTGGCAGATTGGTCGAAGTCGTTTGAGCCGGATGATGACACTGAGATCGGCTTCGGCCGCGTGTTCTCTGTTGCACTAGGCGCTTTGATTGCCACCGCGATCGCGGCGAGCCTCACAGGCCACGATCCCTCGCCGGTCATGTTCATCGCGGCGGGAGTGACCGGCATCGCATCGTTCGTTATTCAGGCGGGGGCTTCCTGGTCGGCCTCTCAGCGTCGTGGGACCACTCCTTTACGGGGCGGGCCGCCGCCCCGTGGTTCTGACTACGGCATGGCGGCCGAACAAATGACTGCTGCGGGGGAGGGCGGCCCATCGCCCGAGGTTGCTGCGAATCAGGAATCGCCAGGCCGGACGCCGAATGCCCCATTCGAGTTGATGCAATCGACGATGCGAGCGGCGATGCAGGCGTCCCGCGATTCCTGGCAGTCGGACGGGCTGTCAACCAGTGCTCTCCTGCCGCGACCTCGATCGATGATCGACAGGATGTTCTGGAGCGTGATTGCGTTCGCTCTTATGTCGGGCATGATCGTCACGTTTCTTGTGGCGTTGATTTCGCGCGGGATGCCTTACAGCGACGTGACCGGTGGGATCGTCGCGTGTGTCGCGTGCGCGGCGTTTGCCCTGTTCGCCCTGCGTAAGACGACGGCGGTGAAACGCATCGGATTCTGGCGGGAGACGATCCGCCCGTTCCTGATCTCACTCATGCTTTTCGGCATTGGCGGCACAATCACAGGGATCTCTCGCGAGTGGAATCATTGTTGGCAATGGTCTTCCGAGTGCGATTGCCTGGAGCACGAATGCGAGTCCGACATGGCGACGGTCCGATCGGAAATGCAGCGGGTCTACGTGTACCAGGCACGAAATTCGGCGCGGAAGGCGATGGAAATGGTTCCCAACGCATTCGGCCTGACGATTCCTGAAACGCTTGGCCAGCTTGAGTCCATTCACGCCGGCTGCCACTGTGTTGCGTGGTCTTTGGGGGATGAGGAGCGCGTCGGTTTGGTTTCCGGGCTGGTGATCTGCTCGTTGGGGCTTATTGCCATCACATTCTTTACCGGTCGAAAACCCCGGCCCATCGCCACTGCCGAATTGCACGAACAAACTCGGTAGTGGACCATCAGACCATAGTTTCGGGGTATTGCCGCAATTGAAACTGCACGGGCGTTAACCGCCGATCCTTTACAACTCGGGAGCAAGACCAAACTCGACAAACGCAGCACTTGCTAGCGTCCTTTGTATTCGGGTTTGCGCTTTTGCTGAAAGGCTTTCATTCCTTCCTTCTGGTCGTCGGTCGCGAAGAGGGAGTAGAATAGGCGGCGTTCGTATTCCAGGCCGGCTGTGAGGGACATTTCGTCCACGGCCAATACGGCCTCTTTGGCGAGCTTGAGGGCAATGGGCGGCTTGGTGGCGATCTCAGCCGCGAGGCGCATGGCCTCGGACAGGAATTGCTCTTTCGAGACGACCTTGGTCACGAGCCCCGCGTCATAAGCCTCCTTTGCGGAAATGAACCGGCCGGAAAGGATCAACTCCATGGCCCGAAACTTCCCGAGGGCCCGTGTAAGGCGCTGTGTGCCGCCCGCGCCCGGCATGACCCCGATACTGATTTCCGGCTGGCCGAACTGGGCGGATTCCGAGGCGACGATCATGTCGCAGTGCATGGCCAGTTCGCACCCGCCGCCGAGGGCGTAGCCGCTTACGGCCGCGATGATCGGCTTGCGGACGGCCTTGATCCGCAGCCAACGAGCGAGGTTGTTCCGCTCGCTCATTTCGACGACGGTGGCTTCGGCCATTTCGCCGATGTCGGCCCCGGCGGCGAAGGCTTTTTCATTGCCGGTCAAGACAATCACGTGGATGTTGGGATCCTTGTCGAAGCCCTCAAGGGCCGCTATGAGCTGGTCCATCACATCGATCGACAAGGCGTTGAGCACCTCCGGTCGATTGAGGGTGCAGACGCCGACGTTCCCTTCCGTTCTGGTCAGAATGTATTGGTTCATGGAGGTCATTCTCCACGCGGGATGCTCACACGCAAGCCGGAGTCTCAATCTACCCTGTGGACCCCCAGCACGTGGACAATCCGCATTGGCGTGCCACATCAATGAAGATGCGCCCCTGTCTACTATTGCTCGGAACGGCAATAGATCCGGCAATTCCGGCCGAGGCGAACTACTTCGGGTCGGGCATTCCGGGCTTCTTGTTCGGCACGCTGGCGTGTGCATCGACGATCCGGCCCGACATGACGCCGCCGTATCCTTTGGTGGAGGAATACCAGATTCCGCTGTAGTAGCCCCGGTGGAATATCACGCGGCACGAATAGGTTCCCAGCAGCGGAACGGAAAAGTCGCTTAGCGTAATCATCGGGGTGTCCTCGGCCCAGACGACGCGCACGGGGACTGGAATGTTGACGTCCTTCTCGGCAAACTGGATTCGGGCGCTAATGAGCCAGAGATCGTCTTGAAGCTTGGTTACGCTGTTGATCATGTACTTTTCGGTTCGCGCTGGCGAGAGTTCCGCGGCGGCGTCGCCCGTGCGGGTCATTTGCCAGGAGCCAACCAGGGATTTTGCGGTCAGCATGTCCTTGAACTCTGCTTCGAGCTCCTCTTGTGTCCGAACCTTCGGCTTTTCGGGCAAAGTGCCATCGCCCACTACCGCTCCAACAGGTGGTGGTCCGTCCGTGTCCTGAGCTCGAGTTGATAGCGGAAGTGACAAGGCTGTTCCGGTCGATATCAGCGCGATTGTGATGTAGGTTGTTTTCATGATTCCTCCGTATTCAAGAAGTTCATTGGCTAGCCCAGGTCGGAAAAAATCTCGGCCCATTCGTCGCCCTTGGGATGGCGAATAAGCATTTGGGCGACCTGTCCGGGCTGTCCGGTCTCGGCCGTGTGGTATCGAACGAACATTTCGTTCCCCGGACGAATCGCCCGTTCAACTTCCCCCCCCGGCAACAGGCAGCGGACAATGCCGCCGA
>JBGTDB010000272.1:0-3637 GCA_041748515.1 Phycisphaerae bacterium | reverse complement strand
GGGCGATGTGTCGATCGAGGCAGACGTTATCGAGGAAATCGCCCGCGGCATCGGCTATGACACCATTGCCCCGGCTATGCCTCAGGTGACCGCCCGTCAGTTTCCGATTAACGCCTTGCACGAACTGGAGCAGCGAACGTTCGAGTACTTTGCGACCGCCCACGCATTTAATGAGATTCATGGATACCTGTGGTATGATAGCCGGTGGCTGTCGCAGATCGGGTACGATCCGGGCTCCTGCATCGAGGTACAAAACCCGGCGGGCGAAGGGCTTAACCGGCTGCGGCGGCGCCTGATGCCGGGCGTCCTGGCGGCCGTGGCCACCAATCGCTTCCATTTTTCCGCGCTGGCCCTGATCGAGCTGGGGAGCGTATTCACCTCTGGCGAACCACCGACATCAGCCCGCAAAAAGCAGGCCCCGCAATCAAGCGCCATCGGTGAAGACCCAAGTGAATTCCGCCATGCCGCATTGGTGCTCGCCCAGCGGGGAAAGAGCATCGAGCAGGAACTCGACCTGCGCCTTCGGGCCGCCATAGAGGGATGGGCCTGGGAACGCTTCGGCCGGCAGGCGCAATTTGTTGAGGTCGAGGCCGATCCGGCGCGCCCCTGGGAGCAACCGCACCGCACGGCCGAGGTTATCATTAACGGGACGGCGGCCGGGCGAACCAGCCCCATCGGCCAGCCGCTTCGGCGGGCGATGGATGAGCACCTGGTGCCCTGGTCGATCTGCTGGGCGGAACTCTGGCTGAGCAACTTGACCGAATTGGAGCGAGCGACGGAAAAACTGGGAGTCATTCCAGAATTCCCGGTGGTCGAGATGGACTTCTCGATCGTGGTACCAAGGACGACCCGCTACGCGGCGATCGCGTCCGCTTTGCGGTCTTTCAAGCACGATCTCCTGCGGCAGGTCCGATTCGTCACCAGTTACGAGGGGAAGTCGATCGATTCCGATAAGCGCAGCCTGACTTTGCGAACGATGGTGGCTGAGCCGACGCGAACCCTGACCGACGCCGACGCCGAAGAATTCCGCGCCGCCTTTTCCGCGCACCTGGAACGATCCGGCTATGAAATCAGAAAATCCTAGTCGCCGTTGGTCCTGAACAATGTATTAAGAAATGCGGTCGATAGCTTGCCAATTACCAGATTACCAGATTACGCAATTACCTAATTCACAATGACTGTGCTCGCCAAAGTTCGATCCATCGCCCTCGCACTCGCCACTGTTTCCCTGTTCGGATTCTCTCCGGCTTGTTCGACGGTGAGGATTTCGCACACCGATGCGCAGTCAGTCCACACCGAGCCCAAGTCCGGCGGGCGGTACTATCTGGTGCGGCCGTCGAATTACAATCGCAAGTCCGCCTGGCCGTTGATCGTGCTATGTCATTCGCGCGGCGGCGACTCGCCGCAAAAGCAGCTTTCCGAATGGGCCGACTTGGCCGAGCAGCGGGGCATTGTCGTGGCCGCCCCGCAATTCGACCACGCCCACCGATCAAGATGGACGGATGAAGCCTTGGTCCAAAGCGAGCAGATCGCGGCCGCGAATCTGGTTCTCAACACCGTTGAGCACGTTCGCGCCGGGCATAACATTTCCGAAGATCGCATTCTGATCTACGGCTATGGTCAGGGCGCGGAGCCCGCCCTTCGCGCAGGCCTTTCGCGTCCCGATGTTTTCCGAGCCATCAGCCTGAACCAACCGATCGTCGGCAACGACCGGCTACCCGGAAACTGGACACAGGTCGATCCGTACCAGCCGATCCACCTTCGATATAACAACAACGATCGCCTGTTTTACAAACGGTACAACTCCCTCAGAGAATGGCTGCATCTGATCGGGGCCCATGTTCAGCACGATTGGGCCGGCGCGGTCGATCGCGAACGAGCGGCCCGGTCCGTGGCGTTCTTTGAGTTGCTCCTGCGAAAGGAACCGTGGCTTCACGTTCTTGTCCACAAAGCCGACGCCGGACGCCCGTTCACCGTGCAGTTGATCCTGAAGAGTTCTTTCGAACCGACGCAGTTCCGGTGGGATTTAGGAGACGGTAACTCTTCGTATGAAACCCGACCGACGCACACTTTCGCCGCTGCGGGAACGTATCCAATCACCGTCTATGCAACTGGCGATGGTCGCAAGGAATTGTCCCGGCGGGTTTGGCTGACCATGCCCGACGGCCTGGTCACGCCGCGCAAACCGTTGTGATTACCCCTCAGTCCAGTCGCCGGTGAAGACCTCGACGGCCGGGCCGGTCATGTAGACGCAGCCGTCGTCGGCCCACTCTATTTGAAGATCGCCGCCGGGGAGGCTGACGGTGATACAACGCTCCGTGCGATCGGTCAGCACGCCGGCTACTCCGATCGCGCATGCCCCGGTACCGCACGCCCGCGTCGCCCCGCTTCCCCGCTCCCAGGTCCGCGCTACAACGTGCGTCCGGCTCAGCGCGCTGGCGAAATGAGCGTTAACGCTTTCAGGAAACTGCGGCGCGCGCTCGAAAGCAGGGCCGACAATGGGCAGTTCAATCGCGTCGGGATCGTCAACAAACACAACCGCATGCGGATTGCCCATCGATACGCACGTGACCGGGTAGACTTTGCCTCCGATGTTCATGCCCCGATCGACAACTCGATCGCCTTCAACCGTTACCGGTATGTCCAGGGGGGCCAGAAGCGGCGGACCCATGTTGACGCGGACGGATTCAACTTTGCCGCCTGAGAGTTGGCAGGAAACAGACCTAATGCCGGCATCGGTGTCGATGCCCAGCTCCGGCCCTGCGGCGATGCCGTGCTCGACGACGTACTTTGCAACGCAGCGGATGCCATTGCCGCACATCCGCCCGCGGCTGCCGTCGGCGTTGTACATTTCCATGCGTGCGTCGGCGGCTGGCGACGGACCGATCAGGATCAACCCGTCGCTACCGACCCCGGTAAACCTATCGGACATGGCGCGGGCAAGTCTGGCCGGCTCGGAAACGCGCTCGATGAAGGCATTGACATATACGTAGTCATTGCCGATCCCATGCATCTTGGTGAATTTCATGGGAGTGTCCGCCTCATCTCAACATATCCCGCCAACGATCAAGGCAACTCTGTGAATTCGAAATCGCCGAAAAGGATCGGCTGGAAACTTTGAGCTACCCTGCCGCCCAATTTGAGGATGGCACAGCAGTCTGTGGTGTAAGGAGTCCCCCGCGCATCTGGCCCGTGTTTTCAGCGCCGAGACGGCGGTGCCACACGGTGACCAGTGATTTCTACCACGGGCTTTTGAATGGGCCTTTTTCATTTACCAGATTACCAGATGACCCAATTGCCAAATCTAGTTTCACCCAATCACGAAATCACCAGATCTCATCATCTCTCAATCCACTTCTCGATCCGGTCCAACCCTTCATCAATCTGTTTCATGCTCGTGGCAAAGGACAGGCGCACGTGGTCGTCCATTCCGAACGCCGCCCCGGGGACCACGGCCACGCGGGCTTCGTGCAGCATTTTTTCGGCAAATGCCCCCGATCCGTTCACCCCGACGCGCGAAAAGAGCGCCCCCACGTTCGGAAAGCAATAGAACGCCCCGGTCGGTCGCGGGCACTTGACCCCCGGCAGGCCGGTCAGCCGTCGCCACATGTGTTCACCGCGCTTCTCGAACTCGGCC
>JBGTDB010000271.1:0-3487 GCA_041748515.1 Phycisphaerae bacterium | reverse complement strand
CATGGAATGTCTTCGCCGCATTCAACGACAAGGAATGGAGTTTCTCGGATTGCACAAGCCGAGTCGCAATGCAACGCCTTGGAATCGTCAAGGCATTTGCGTTCGATGATCACTTCCGCCAGTTCGGTACTGTCGCTGTGGTACCCTGACCCAACCTGGATCGCTAAAGGACAATGCTTCTTACGGGCCGACGAGCGTGGATCACTCCCCGGTAAACTCCGGAGTTCTTTTCTCAAGAAACGCGGCCACCCCTTCTCGATGATCTCTTGTCTGTCCGGCGGTTGTTTGGAGCATGGCCTCATAATCGAGTTGCTGGTCCAGATCGGCGTTCCAGGCGGCGTTAATAGCGCGCTTGGTGAGCCCGATGGCACGAGGCGGAAGGCCGGCCAGGTGCCTGGCCAGTTTCGCCGCCTCGGCCGCAAGCTCGGCATCAGGGACGACCCGGTTCACCAGGCCGATCTGCACGGCCTCGTCAGCCTTGATTTTCCGCCCGGTGAACGCCATTTCCATCGCTCGGGCCGGGCCGATTAGGCGCGGTAGAAAGAATGTGCTGCCCGAGTCCGGCACGACTCCGACATTCACAAACGCTTGGATGAAGCTCGCCGATTGCGCCGCGAGGCGGATATCACATGCAAGGGCGAGGCTGCACCCCGCCCCGGCCGCCACACCGTTTACCGCCGCGACAATGGGTTTTTCCATGGTCCGCAACTTGGCAATCAGCGGGTTGTAGAGCTTGCGAAGATGTGCCCCAAGCTCAATCGGCCGGTCGCTCTTGTATCGTTCCGAAACGTCCGCCAGATCCTGCCCGGCAGAGAAACCCCGCCCCGCACCCGTAATGACCACGCATCGAACGCTCTTGTCCCGCTCAGCATCCCTGGCAGCTTTGTTCAGCGCCTCCAGCATGGCCGTGTTGAATGCGTTGAGCACGTCCGGACGGTTCAGCGTAATAATTCTAACGCTGCCATCATTTTCGATCTGAATGGTCTCTATGTTCTGTGTCATTCCTTATCCCACCACGCCTCGAGGCGTCCCAAAGCTGCGTCGATCGATCTTGTTCTACCACGAATCATCCAGCGGGCAATATTACAGCGAGTTCTCAGTTGAGTTCAACGAGCCAATTCAAGGATCAGGGAGATGTAACGTTACTGTCTCGAAATGACCTCTGGCCGCGTAGTTTGGCGCGGCGACTGCAAGGGCACTAACGAAGGAAGCGAATTCCTGACAAGATTCAAGGACGTACCCTTGCGACTCGGAATGACCCGATTTAAGCTTCCTTTGATGGATTGTTGAGGAGTCTAACGCGATGAACGTTGAACCCAAGAAGCTGCTCTGGCCGACGGATTTTTCCGAATTGTCCTTGGCTGCGCTCCCTTTTGTAGAGGGTTACCATGCTCGCTTCAATGCCGAGATTCACGTGATCCATGTTTGTACGCCATTGCCGAATCCAAATAAGCTGCCGGTCGGTTTGACCTTGACAGAGTCCGATTTGAGCATCCTGAATACATTCTTGAACGACGCTAAATCACGCCTTGAGCAACTGGTCCGGGATAAACTCGAAGGCGTAACATCGTTGCACTGCGAAGTCCTGGGCGGGCACCCCTGGTCCGAGATCTGCGATTACGCCGACACCCATAATATCGATTTAATAATTATCACAACGCAGGGATTGACCGGGCTTCGCCACGTACTATTGGGCAGCGTTGCCGAACGCGTTGTGCGCCACGCTCCTTGCCCCGTCCTGACCATCAAGCCTGCCTGACGCCCGGCGTTCCCGCATTCCAAGCCATCGCAAGTCTCGTAGGGTGGGCCGTCCCCACCGGACTATTTCTTCCCGGCCGCGCGGACTTTCTTCCTGACGGCGGCTTTATTCTTTGCTGGGGCGCTCTTGGCGCCGGCGGACACCTTTGCGGCGGGCTGCCTACGATTCTTTTGAATCGCCGCTTCGTAGAATTCGATGAACTGCGCCACCGGAACACGGGCGACAGCCCGGCCGATGACCTCGAGCGGTACGTCATCGAGCTTCTTGAATCGGATGCAGACCTTACCCATGTCCAATTTCTTGCCGGTTGCGGCCCATTCGCTGCGTAAGAGGGCCTCGCTTTCCGGGTGGTCGTAGACACAGCTCATCAGACCGACGGACATGTAGTTCTTCTGCGACGCCAGGCCGGCGAAAGCAAGCGGCTGCTTGGGATCGCAATGGTAGCCCGGCGGATACAACTTGTGAGGGACGTAATACCCGATCGCGCCGTATTGCATCCCCTCCTCGTAGCCCTTGCCGAGATTTTTGCGGATGACCTTGCGAACCGCCTCGATGGCCTTTCGGCGATCTTCAGGAAGTTCGGACAGGTATTCCGCGAC
The DNA here is from genome assembly GCA_041748515.1 of Phycisphaerae bacterium. Lineage (GTDB taxonomy): Bacteria > Planctomycetota > Phycisphaerae > UBA1845 > UBA1845 > JBGTDB01. Next base: position 1,129 of record JBGTDB010000271.1, on the reverse strand, counting down.
GGTCGCGGCCTTACTGATCATGGGGTTGTCCTTTCGCGGCCAACGGCTGTAACGAGCGCCGGTTGGGCCAAAAGTATAAGGGCAATTCGTCCCGGGGTCACAACGCCGCCTTGCAGTGAACCGAGGCCACTACCATGACTCCGGAATGCCGGCATTTGGACAGGTTTGCCGCACTTCCCCATTCCGAGCCGTCGCAGCGTTGTAGTAGTTTGACCGGGCCATCACTGGCCCGACTCTGTTTCCAAACATGATCTCAAACTAAGGGCTCCCCCGTTTGTATCCTTGTACGAGAGTCGGCGCATCGTTCCGGGCACGCCGCACCATCCCCCGCTCAAATGCGAATCAGTCGTTGCGCCTCCGGGGTTGATCGCTCTTCCTCGTCCCGACCGGCGCGCGCCACGCGCGTTATACTCGCGATGATTGTGAGCCGAATAGTCTTCGCTGAGGAGTCGACGCCCGCGCAAAAAGCGCCCGTACCAAACGAAGCCAAACGAAACTCGCGTAAGTCCTTGTCCCAATACGACTTACGTCGATATCATACTCGGGCGAACGAAGCCAAAAATGGCGGAATCGAACCCAAATATCGCGATTCACGCGCTGAATCCGGGTGTTAATGGAAGGCCTTGGCGACTTGTTTCGGCTCCCGACGCCCGGCCAAGCCGGGCCCACGACCTTCCAGACGGCCTCGTTTTACGCCGATCCTTGACGCGGCGCATCACGCCTTGCGTGAGTTCGCCTGTGGCGAACGCGGGCCTTGCCCGCCGCGGCGAGTCAAGGACGGGCGAAAAAAATCGTGACCCGAAGCGGCACCCACGACGGCACGGTGGTATACTTATACGACGGGCAGCGGATCATGGAGACCCGCGACGGATCGGGCAACATGGTCCAGCAGTTCCTCCACGGCACACAGTACATCGACGAGTTGGTCATGGTTCGGGTCGCGGGAAAAGGCGAAGTCTACGTGCATCAGGGTGAGTGCAGCGAACGCGAGCGGGCCGCCACCGGTAAAGCGAGCAGGAGGCTCGCGTCAGGCCCGCGAGCGTGCCCGGCGGAAGGCCGCACGACGCGGCCGACCAGAGGGGCCAACTGGAACGTCATCGGCACCTCGGACCTCGGCGGCCGGGTGGTC
>JBGTDB010000270.1:0-4144 GCA_041748515.1 Phycisphaerae bacterium | reverse complement strand
GATAAGGGCAAGTGAAAATCCAAAAAAGCCGTGAGATTATCGGCTCCCACGGCTTGCTTCTTCTTATCTCGAGAAAGGAGGCGCGGCACCACCAACGGCGCGGGTTCGCCGGGCGCGCGGCGAGTTCATCCATACTACTCGTCGCCGCGCGTCACTCGAAGCGCCAAAGCAATAACCCCGGAAGCATCTCTCGATTCTTCTGGATCGCCGGTTACGGCGGCCGCGGCCGCAAGGATGGTGTAGGCGCCTAAACGAGTCGATAGCGTTGTTGAAGTCTCAAACACCGGATCGCCCATGTCATTCAACCCTGCCACAACCTCGACCTGAACCAGGCCATCGGCGTCGAGCAGGGTCGTGCGCCCTCGGACCTCCAGCGTGCTCGCTCTGACCCTATTGTTGCGGACGGATCTGGCGAAGTATGTATTTGAGGTGAATTTCTCCCCTTCACTGGTATTAATCACCATCGGCCCGATGAGCGCAAGGCCAGTCAATCCATTGCTCATGAGCGCTTTGCCAACCGGCGCCAGCTCGGCAGGCAACTGGCTCTCCGGCTTGCTCCCCGGAGCCGCAATTTGACCACGAATGAAGAAAAACTGGAGCATGAGCGGGGCGGCCGTTTGCTCCGGCTTGTCGATAGCCGCCAGCAATCGTCTAATTTCCTCGACCGCCTCCGCCTTGGCCCGGACGACCAGCAGGCGCTTCGCGCGATCGAGCTGGTACTGCACATCGCGACTAGTCGGCACGATCGTTGCCAGAATTGGCATGAAACTCTCATCCGGTTCGTTGGCCAGGGAAATGTAGGTGATCGGAATCGACTCGCCCGCCGCCTGCGTGCCCGGCACGTCGATCAGCGGCACAACCTCCTTCACCACGGCATCAACTTCATCTTTTGTGCCGCGCAAAAGAAGGCGATACGGATTTGTGTGAATCGACGTGATTTGTAGACCATAGCCCAGCCTCAAAATGGCGGATCGCGCCGTATCAGCATCCAAGTGTGAGAGTGTGACCTCGGCCGTCTTGAGCTCGACTGCCGCATTTGATTTGGCGGCCTGCTTTTTTGAGTCCGCTTGGACCTCCTGATTGGCTGAAGTCATCGGTCCAGTCATGGCCAGGACAATGGTTAACAAGACTGAGCACCTGATTGCATTCATCTTCATTCTCCCGTTAGGACGTGTGTAAAATCCCTTAAGACGCCGGTTTCGACCGGCGAGAACACGGTAAAAACCCGTGCCAAAGCCTCCGCCCCAAACGGCTAGGGCGATTCCCCGGCTGAATCCGAAACGCCCGGATTCGACGGAAACAGCCAATACAATTGCACGTTCGGCTCCGAAGACGGCAACGCGACGGCCACCATCGTCTGGGCAAACTCGTCTTGCAGGGTGATGCCCAGCCTGCGCCGCGACGGTTCCGGGTCCTCGAGCAAGTCCGAAACCGGTTCCGATTGGGGCGCTTCGACCAGCATCGCCGTTTCAGTCGGCCCCTCCCATCTGAAAACCGTGTACACGCTGACCATCAACACGATCGCGGCCGCCATTCGGAGCAGAACTGAAACACGTCGGCGAACGTTGCCGCCTGAATCGGCCGACTTGCGCGATGCGACGAATTCGGTTTCGTCGCGCAATTCGTCAAACGCCCGCGCGATCCGCTCCATATCGGCGACGTACTTGCGACAAGCCTCACACCGGGCCAAGTGCGAGCGAAGCGCTTCGGCCGAATCGCCGCCGTCCGTTGCATGATGCCAGGCTCGCCTGATCGTTTCGCAATCCATCGTGTTTGGAACCTATCGCACTAACCCTTCTCTCTTCCAGGGAGAGGGGCAGGGGTGAGGGTTTCCGAGATAGTCGCTCAGTCCGAAAGCAGTTCTCCGCGTCGATCACCGATCATGCTCCGCAACGCCTCCCGCCCGTGCATGGCGTGAACCCGCACGGTCGCGGGCGAGATTTCGAGGACACCGGCAATCTGTTCAATGCTCATGCCTTCCAGGTGCCGCAGGACCAGCACTTCCCGTTGTCGCGGCGGAAGTTCATTCAGCAGCGTGCGAACCATTTCCGTCAATTCAACGCGCGAGGAGCGCGCTTCCGCCGGCGAAGCGACAACGTCTCCGGCCCGGGCTGCCAATCGCCATTGGGCTTCGTGCTTTTGCCGACGACCCCGGCTGCGAGACCACGAATGACATCGGCGCACCACGATCCGGCAGGTCCAGCTCCACCATTTGTCCGGATCGCGAAGCTCGGACGCCTGCTCGTGAGCAACGGCCATTGCCTCCTGAGCAACATCCTCGGCATCATCGCGGTTCCACAGAAAGCGATACGCCAGCCGAACCAGCCGGTCTCGGCCCGCCGACAGAGTCGAAGGCGGCGGCGGACTCGGACATGCGGGGCCTGGTCGGGTTTCTCCCATCACAAGTGCCGTGCCGATCGAGTCCACAAGGTCCGCTTTAACTCCAGCGACTTTGACGTCCTTTCCATGCATGACGCACGACCCGACGCGAACGTTTAATGGAATAAACCGCACCCGCCGCCCACTGCCCAATTGGCATAACAACCTTGACCTGCCAAACCAGGCGACCGTCAAGTGCCCCAGGGGCATTGTACGCGGCGCCACTTTGACGGGGTGCAACCGCCGCCGATCGCTTTACCCTCGCCCTTTCGTAGTGCGCCGCTGGCGTTCTGCATTCAGTGAATGGCAATTCCACAGGCTTCCGAATGACCCGGCCGGCGCGCCGAAAAAAAATGTACGGAACGAACCCAAATCAATTCAACGTAAGTTCCGTATTGACAGATACTTACGTCCAAACCGCCAAGGCCGGAACGAACCCAAACAAAGCCAAAAAGAAACCACCTCTCGCAATCCCAGGGCCTGGAATCACCGATTTCAGGCGCATTCGCCGCTTGTGCAATCCGCCCGGGATGCCGCCACCCGAACCACCGTGGTAACTGGAGAACGGACCCCAAAAGCCGCCTCAGCCCAATCCGGCCGCAGCCAAACATTTTCCAAACAACCCCTTGCGGACCGGCCCTTTGTCGGTTAAGTTTCGCGATCGGCCGTTTGGAACGAAATCACGACCGACCGACGACGGTGGCCGCGGACCGCCGTTTGAATCGCGAAGGCTCTTTCTGGAGGCGACGTTTTGCCATTATTGGTCACTGGAAGCATCGGCATTGATACGGTCACTTCACCCTACGGGCGGGCGGAGAACGTCCTCGGCGGGTCGGCCGTCTTTTTTTCTTTCGCGGCGTCGCAGTTCGCGCCGGTTCGACTCGTGGCCGTCGTCGGCGACGACTTCCCGCCCGAGTTTCGCGAATCGCTCAATGATCTCAAAATCGACACGACCGGGCTCGAGACGCGCCGAGGCAGCCGGACGTTTCGCTGGCGCGGGCACTTCGAAGCCGACATGTGCGAGGCCCAGACCCTGGAGGTTGATCTGAACGTGCTGGCCGAGCGCGGTCCGGACGTTCCCCCCGACGTGGCCGACAGTCGCATCGTCTTCCTTGGCAACACGCACCCGACGCAGCAACGTGAATTGCTGGGCCAACTTCACGCCCCGCAGCTTGTGGCCTGTGACACCATGAATCTGTGGATCACCACCGAGCGCGACTCGTTGATCGAAACGCTTGGCCTCGTTCACGGCGTCATTCTGAACGACGCCGAAGCCCGCCAACTTACCGATCGGGTCAACCTGATCGAAGCCGGTGAGGCGATTCTCGACTTTGGACCGCGGTTTGTGGTCATCAAGAAGGGCGAACACGGGGCAATTCTGCTTTCGCGCGAAGGGGTCGCGGCCGTGCCCGCGTTCCCGGCAAAGATCGTGCGCGACCCGACCGGCGCGGGCGACAGCTTCGCCGGTGGCATGTTGGGCTATCTGGCCTCGATCGACCGCGTCGATTTCGAGGCCATGCGACAGTCGCTCGTGCGCGGAACAGTGGTCGCGTCATTTACCATCGAGGACTTTTCGATGCGCCGCCTGCAGCGACTAACACGAGAGGAGCTGGACGAGCGTATCGCCCAATTTTCGAAAATGCTGCGGTTTGATTGAATGGTCGGGCGCATGCGGGTCGCAACCGTCATGATCGGCCCGTGATCGCCTTTTCCGAGCCGCGACCGTTAGGGAGCAATTGAGGTGCGCCGCGCGAACCTGAAAGTT
>JBGTDB010000269.1:0-3723 GCA_041748515.1 Phycisphaerae bacterium | reverse complement strand
CAACCGCGCATGACGGACCAGGCTTCGGCGTCGAGCGTTTCTTTCCTTCGATAAAGCAGCATAATCAGACCAAGTGCCAACCCTGCCTCAACGGCGGCAATGGCCAGCAGAAACAATCCGTAGGCCTGGCCTTCGAGATTGGCGTGGAAACGGCCGAACGCTACGGCCGTGATCACAACGCCCTGAAACATTACCTCAGTCGAAAGAAAAATCACGATCAGGTTTCGCCGGGTCAGAAAACCGACCATCCCCAATGAAAACAGGATCGCCCCAAGAATGAGGTATTCGGTGATTCCGGCCATCAGAACGGTTCCACCTCCTTGCCGATCTGGCCGAGAACTGTGTGCGGCGTTCGCGATGCCTCGTTGGGGACGCGCTTCTTCGAGAGGGCGATTGCCCCAATCATCGAAATCAGCAAGAGAATTCCCGTGATCTGCAAGACAACGACGTACTTGGTCATGACCAGGGATCCAAGGGCGAAGGTATTTCCGGTCGCGGGCTCATCGGGTGCGAGGTTGGCCACGACAATCGTTGAGGCGCCTGCGCCGGGCGCAAAGGGCGTGAGGCCGGCCGTTTGCCCGGCGATGGCCCCCATGAGCAAAAAGCCGACCACCATGGCCGCGAGGGGCTCGCGGGCCTGTCGGTCGTAGACCTGTTCGCCGGGCTGCTGAGCAAGCATGATGACGAAGAGGTAAGTGACCAGGATCGCGCCGGCGTAAATAATGATGAGTGCGACGGCCAGGAACTCTGCCCCTTGTAGGACGAGCAGTGCGGCCACTGCGACGATCAGGGCGACGACGTAGATCGCGCTGTAGACGGGTTTGGGATGCGTGATGACCCTTGCCGCCGCAAGCACCGCGATAATCGCGAAAAAATAAAAATAGCCGCGTTCGCCTATGGGGCCAACAAACCTGGCCGCGAATAATGCGATGAGGCCGGCGAGAGCGGCGACTCCAATGATTGCACCGGCCGCGGTCGTGGGCACTGGCCGCCTTGATCCGCCTTCGCCCAGGAATCGATCGAGCCGGGGCATGCAGAAGTACAGGCCAAGGCCGCCGAGGGCGAAGAGTGCATAGAGAATCAGCGCGGTGGAGGGAGTCACGCGGGCCGGTCTCCTGTTTGGGGAGCACCGGGTGAAGGCGGATTCGAGCCGGCTCGGCCCGCGGCGGCATCGTCATGCCGAGCGTGGGCGGGGGTTGAAGCCTGCGGCTCGCCATGTTCGCGACGGCCAGTCGTGGGATAGCCGGTGATCTTCGGGTTTCGCCGCGGCTTGACGCCTTTGGTTTCGTCGAAAATCGATAACAGTTCTTCCTTGTCGAGGATCATCTCCTGGCGCGTCCGGCCGACGAGATTGTATTGCTGGGTCAGCTCGATGGCGTCAACCGGGCAGGCTTCCTCGCACATGCCACAATAGATGCAGCGAAGCTCGTCGATGTCGAACTTGACCGGGTACTTCTCGCGGTCGGGCCATGGCGACTCGCCGGCCTCGATGTGGATGCAGTGGGCCGGGCAGGCCGTTGAGCACATGAAGCAGGCCACGCAGGCCACCCGGCCGTCGGGGTCGCGATTCAGTCGATGGACGCCGCGATAGTTTTCGAGGCGGAGCGTGCGCTGCTGTTCCGGGTACTGTACCGTACGGCCCTTACCCGCCAGGGTTTGCCCGAGATGGACCAGTGTGGTCTTCATCCCGTCCAGAATCTGGGGGATATAAAGGCGCTCGGCCGCGCTTAGTTCCGGCTGATCCACCACCAGGATGTCTTCGTCCTTGATCATGCCTGAACTCCAGAAATACCCTGCCCTGTCCGCCCGACATGAATGTCGGGGCTCTGAGATGCCCGCCCGATGCCCGAAATCCGGGGCATGTTCACCTGTCGACCGGTGATCTCCACACGCCGCATCGATGCGAACCAGAACGTTATGGCGAGAACCGCCGCATTGCCGACAAGGGCCCACAGCGGCGACCGGTGCTTGTCGAAATATAACAGAATCACGGTCAGAACGAACAGCCCGAGCGTCATGGGAATCAACCTTTGCCAGGCCAGGCGCATGAGCTGATCGTAGCGGAAGCGCGGAATGGTCCAACGTATCCACATCATGATGAACAGGAAGAAGCAGATTTTTGCACCCATGACCAGCATCTTGACCAGTACGGCCAGAAGCGACGTCGCCTCGGGCTGGGTCCAAGGAAGCCAGGGAAGGTGCCAACCGCCGAAGAACAACACCGCGATAAACGCGCTGGCCACGATCATGTGGGCATACTCGCCCAGGAAGAACAGGCCGAACTTCAGAGCGCTATACTCGGTGTGGTACCCGCCGACGAGTTCCTGCTCGGCTTCGGCCAGGTCGAAGGGGGTGCGGTTCGCTTCGGCCAAGGCGGCGACAAAGAGCGTGAAGGCGGCGATGGGGTGCAGAAAAATGTTCCACTGAGGAACAAATCCCAACCAGTATCCGGTTTGTTCGGCGGTGATGGTTTCCAGACGAAGCGTGCCCATGGTCAGCACGGCGACGAGGATGCACAGGCCCATCGGGATTTCATAGCTGAGCATTTGCGCGGTTGCGCGGATGGCTCCGTAAAACGAATATTTGTTGTTGCTGGCCCAGCCGCCAAGCACCACGCCGTAGACGCCCATCGAGGCCACGCCAAGGATATAGAGCAGTCCGATGTCGGGCTTGGCCACTTGGATATCAAGGAGCTTGCCATCGATGAGCCACTGTCCGCCGAAGGGTATGGCGGCGAATCCGATGACGCCGATGATAAACATGGCCGCGGGGGCGAGAATAAACAGCGGCTTGTCGACATGGGCGGGGACGACATCTTCCTTGAATACAAATTTCAGTCCGTCGGCCAGCGGCTGTAAGAGCCCCCACGGTCCCACGCGGTTGGGGCCGCAGCGGTCCTGGATCCAGGCGGCGATTTTCCGCTCGAAGTAAATGCAGTACGCCACTGTGGTCAGAATGACCACCAAGAGCACGATCGCCAAGGCGACGCTGACGGCGAACTGAGATGTTAGAAATTCACGCATGAGAATAATAGCGAATGTCGAATAGCAAATATCGAATTAACAACTCGGCGAACTTGACGCTTTCGCTGCGCCACCATTTTTAACGATCGCCCATGACCTTCTCCCGATCTTCGAGTCGCACTCAAGTTGCGAAAACATATTCTCCGCATTACCCAATCGCCGGATCACCATTTCGCCAGATCGCGAGTCCGCGCGGGCTGAAGCCCGCGGCTCGCTAGTGCGCATGTGCCGGTTCTGCGGGAGGCGCGTAGACTTCCGAGAAGGCCGGCATTTGCTCGGCCATCAATTCGCGCACGCGATCGGCGTTGTACAGGCCGGTAAATCCGGCGATTTCATAGAGATATTGTCCGTCGCGCCGAGCGCCCTCCGGTGGATTGATCGCCCATTCAAACGGCTGGATCAGGCCGGCGGCGTTCATGAAGCTGCCCTCACGCTCGGCCCAGGCACACGCTGGAAGAACGATCTGGGCGGCGGCGGAGAGACCGGTCTCGAATAAGTCCTGAACGATCGAGAATCCAATTTTTTCCGCTGCGGCCGTCAGGTCTTCTTCGACCCAGGGGTTGATGTATCCGCCCGCAATCCAGGCGGCGGAGAATTTGCCGGCCTTCGCCGCTTCGAGAAACTCCGCGAATTTCAAACGATTTCCGCCCGCCTGATCGAGGATCATTTCAATCCCGCGGCGGTTAGGGCATTTTTCCTT
>JBGTDB010000268.1:0-4129 GCA_041748515.1 Phycisphaerae bacterium | reverse complement strand
CACGCCGTTCGGCCCGAGAAGTTTTCGTCGATCAGCCCGTTCGAAGTCGGCATGAAATTCGCTCTCTGCGGCACGAAAGCGACGTACGATAGCGTGCCGGGTTGCAGATACAAAGGGATCGATCGCCAGGCTCGCCGAGCGGACGCCCAACCGAGGACTGGAATTCCAGCCGTAAACCACTGTCGCCAAGGGACTCGTCCGGTGTCGTCCAGTTTTGCCACCGGAAAGGGCTCGGACCGAACCGTAATCGCCCTATGGCCGATTCGGCTAAACCGCATGGCGCCGGGGTCCGAAATGTCGATAGGACGAATCCCCATCACAGCCGGGGCCTCGCCGTTCCAAGCCGCGTCAGTTTGCGGGCACTTAAGAATATCGGACGGTTCCGCCGGCCGACCGCACGGCGCGTTCGCGACACTAGAGGATTGATCCGTGAAAGCCGAAGCCCGTCCCATCACTCAGTATCAACAGCTCATCGAGCGGGTGAAGCCGCCGATTCCGATCAGCCGCACGGCCGAGACGGAACTGGATCGCCTCATAAGAGCTATCGAAGAGCGTACGGCCCGAGCATCCAAGCCACGGATACACGAAGTTGTCGATCCGTTGCAGCAGCTTCGCGAACTGACCCTTAACGAGCTCGTCCCGGTGTTTGTCGAATTGGTCGAGAAATACTCGAAGTCGGGCATGGCCATGCACATGGATGCGTCGAGTCTGCTCGAAGGGGGTCGCGAGCTGCATTTTGAATTCGGAATCGGCGATTACAGGATGCAGCTTCAGGGCATGGTCACCACCGACGCCATCGCCTTCCACGAAGTCCGTCACGCTCCCGACGTGGAAGGGCAGCTCATCGCCGGCCCCATGCTCCGTCTCAAGACGCTGGACGCCTCCACTTTCCGCGAGTTCGTCTGCGGCCGACTCACAGTCCTGCTCCGCCAGGCGCACCGCCGACGGTAGGGATACCCCAGTCCCCACAGCAGACTTCGGATTGCAATTCAGTTTCTCCTGCAACGAGTTGCGGGCCCGTATACAGGGGGACATTTCACTTGTTATAATCAGGGTCGGAAGGTTACCATGACACCGATCAAGCTCAATGAAGAGACTCTTGCGCTCGCCGAGGAACAAGCGGCCCGGCAGGGCTTCGCCGACGTTAACGCATATTTGGCATCCCTGATTTATCGGGCTGGCGATCAAAACGGCCCGAGAAATGGTGCATCTAGTAGGCGAGAGATTGATCAATGGTGCGCGAGATGGCGCGAATGGGCCGCATCGCACCCCATTCAGCCGACATTCGCCGATGACAGCCGCGAAAGCATCTATGGTGAAGACGATCGGTGAGCACGCTCGTCGATACCAACGTTTTGCTTCGCAGTGCTCAGCCGAGCCATCCGCAGTTCAAAGCCGCGATCCAATCCGTCGAAACCATAAAGCTATCCGGTGAATCTCCGGTCATCTGCCCTCAGAATCTTGTGGAGTTCTGGGTCGTCAGCACGCGGCCGGTTGAACACAACGGACTCGGTTTCTCTGTTGATCGAGCCCTCATGGAGATTCGACAGCTTCGAGAGTTCTTTTACTTGATCCCAGACTCGCCAATCGTGTTCGAGTTATGGACCGAGTTGGTAGTAACCCATCGTGTCACGGGCAAAAGCGCCCATGACGCCCGTATTGTGGCGGCCATGAAAGCGAGCGGCATCTCAAGACTACTGACTTTCAATCGAAACCACTTCGCGCGTTACACGGGCTTTGTCCTTCAGACGCCGGAAGAAGTCGTTTCGGGTCAGCGATAACGGTCGTCGCATTCGGTCGTTCCGCTTGGCGACTGGCGTTACTTTCCAATACAGAACAGGTGCGACTGGCCGCGGATGTAGAGCTTTCCCTCGGAAATCGCCGGCGTGGCCATAACCACTTCGCCCATCGGGTTGGTGGCGATGACTTCCTGCTCGCGCCCGGCCTGCACCACGTAAATGTCGCCCTCCTCGCTACTGTAATAAAGCTTTCCGTCGGCCGCGACGGGCGACGCGGTGAAGCCCGAGCTGCCGCTGCCCAAACGCTGGCGGTAGACGTTCTTCCCGGTCAGCGGCTCATAGCACGCCTGAATCCCGTTGTCCCGACAGGCATATAGCAGATCGTCGTACACCAGCAGGGTCTGCATGTAATTCCCGATGCGCAGGTTCGCCCAGGCGACGTGATCGTTGCTGGTGGCGTCGCCTGAAAGGCTGATGTCGCCGGTCGCGCTAGTGCGAATAGCATAGATCGGCGCGGCCGGACCGTGCGCGTTCGTGATAAACGCCAGGTCGTTCCAGAGGACCGGCGTGGGCACGGGGATGTCGCCACCCCCCGTCATTCGCCAAATCTCTTTGCCGGTGCGTACGTCGTACCCACCGATGTGCTTAAATCCATTGACGATGATCTGCGTTCGGTCGGGCCCTTCCTGAATGGTCGGCGTACTCCATGTGGGCACTTCGTTTCGCGGCGTGCGCCAGATCTCCCGCCCGTCGCCGATGTCAAACGCCGCGACAAACGAATCTTTCTGTATGTCGCACTGCACGATCACCATGTTCTTGTGAATAATCGGCGAACTGGCAAACTCCCATTGCGCATCGGGAACGACGAAGTATCCCGAATCCAGCGTGCCCAGATCCTTCTTCCATCGCAATTCGCCGTCCATGTCATAGCAATACAACCCTTCCGAGCCAAAGAACGCGACCAGGTGTTTGCCGTCGGTCGCGGGCGTGCAGTTGGCGTGCGTGGCCTTGGTATGGCGCTTAACTTTGGGAACGCCCTTGTACGCTTCGTGCTCCCAGAGCACCTTGCCCGACTTCTTGTCCAAGGCAATAACGCGAAAGCTATGCTCGGTGTCGTCGAGTACCGGCTGAATGTCTCCGTACAACCCGACGCGCAAAACAGGGTCGCTCTTGCCGCTGATCGCCGTGGTCACAAACACCCGGTCGCCCCAGATCACCGGCGACGAATGCCCCAGACCGGGGATCGCCGTCTTCCACTTAATGTTGGTCCCATCCTCGCCATTCCACCGCGTCGGCGCGGGCCCTTGGGCCACTCCCGATGCATTCGGCCCTCGAAACTGAGGCCAATGAACGGTCGCGCCCGCCCGGTCGTTCGCGAGTGCAAGGCCCTGCAAACCGCCCCAGAACCCAACGACGGCCAGTGCCGTAAATAACCGATACTTTGATGAACGCATTTGAAAGTCTCCAAAAGCCGACATTTGCCCGCCGGCAAAGCCGGTTCTAAGCGGGCGAGGCCCGCCGCCCTCGGCCAGAACTCCTTGGAATGCCGCAAACTAGGGGCGGGCGACGGGTGCGTCAATGCGAAAGAACGCCGCCTTACCAATCCGTACAGACTGCCGTCCGAGTGTTTCGCCAATAAGCCAGATGCGGCGGACTCTCGATCCACGGTGGCCGCATCGTCCGGTCGGTTACGCTTGACGCTGTCGCGGTCCAAGGATACGTTTCCCACGCAACGACGGGTCGCCGTGCAGGGTTTATTCGCGGGTGCCAGTCAGCAAATGCAAGACTCGGTTGACGATTCGGGGCCCGGCCAAGCCGGGATTCAGCGGGCCATGCCCGCTGGCTTTGAATCTCGACCGGTGGAGAGGTGGGTGAGTGGCTGAAACCAACGGTTTGCTAAACCGTCATACGGGTTTACTCCCGTATCGCGGGTTCGAATCCCGCCCTCTCCGTTTGATGGCTCATCCCACCCGGCCAATTCGATGATCCGAGAGCCATGCCTCCGTTGCCAGCCGCGGACTTCAATTCGCGCGGTCCTCCGCTTGAGCCGATTTGCGCCCGTCGTACTGAACCGCGACAGATATGGAGCGGTCCGCCCAACCGCAGGCACCGGCTTCATCCCGCGCGGACTCGCTGATCCGAACCGCGACAGCATGGAGCAGTCGATCCGTCCCCCCTTGCCAAGGGGGGGCCAAAGGGGGGTCGCTCCAATCCGCAGGCGCCACCTCCAGCCAGCAACCGTAACCAAGCGGTTGCCACAAGCCTAATGCCGCCAACCGATACCGCTGACATCATCGTCGTGGGGCTCGGCGCGGCCGGGCTGGCCTCCGCCATTTTCACCGCCCGACGAATGGCAGCGCCCGCCACCAACCCGCAACTTCAAACGACAG
>JBGTDB010000267.1:0-4748 GCA_041748515.1 Phycisphaerae bacterium | reverse complement strand
TCCCACGGGGAAAGCGGGCGTCGCGTCAACGCGATCGCCGTGCTGGCTATTGCCGGGCGACTCCACCCTCACCCCGGTCCTCTCTCTGAGAGGGAGAGGGGGAGTTGCTTCGACGACGAAGTCGAAGAGGGAGGTGTTGATGTCCGGCGGCTCGACGCCGATGCGCATGGTGCGGCACTCTTCGCGGTATTCGCCGATTTTTTCGGTGCTGACCATTTCAAAGGTCATCAGGGCGGCCATGAACTCGACGGGGAAGTAAGTCTTCATCCACGCGGTCTGGTAGGCGATCAGGGCGTATCCGGTGGAGTGGGCCTTGTTGAAGGCGTATCCGCCGAACTTGAGGATGTCCTCGAAAACCTGCTGGGCGGTGTCGCGGGAAACGCAGTTTATCTCGCAGCCTGCGAGGAACGGCTCGCGCATGGCCTCGATCATGGAGGTCTTTTTCTTGCTGATCGCCTTGGCGAGGCGGAACGCGGCCTTGAGTTCGAGCCCGCCGAGGCGATTGACCAGCCGGGAGACCTGCTCCTGGTAGACCATGATGCCGTAGGTTTCGCTGAGCACATCGGTCATGATCGGATGCGGCGTGGTCCAGTGTCCGCCGTGCTTGCGGGAGACGTAATCGGGGATGTACTCCATTGGGCCGGGGCGGAAGAGGGCGTTGGCGGCGATGAGGTCTTCGATGCGGTTGGGCTTCATGCGCATGATAACGTCGCGCATGCCGCCCGATTCAAACTGAAAGATGCCGCGCGTGTCGCCCCGGGCGAAAAGCTCGTACACGCGACGATCGGCCAGGTCCAATCGCTCGAGATCGAGAGGCCGTCCGATACGCTGCTCGGCCAGTTGGCGAGCCCGCTCCAGAATGGTCAAAGTCCGAAGGCCGAGGAAGTCCATCTTCAGCAGGCCGACTTTCTCAACCGTCGGTCCATCGAATTGCGTAACCAGCGCGTCCTGCCCGGCCGCCTTATACAGCGGCAGAAAATTCACAAGCGGCTGATCGGCCACGACCAGCCCGGCCGCGTGGACCCCGGCGTTGCGGGCCACCCCCTCCAGCCTTCGGGCCACGTCGAGAATCTTCTTGATTCGCGAGTCGGCCTCGTAGCGCTTCTTGAGTTCCGGCTCTTTTTCCAGCGCGCTGTCCAGCGTGATGTGCAGCTCGGCCGGGATGAGCTTGGTGAGCTGATTGGCCTCCTCAAACCCCAGCCCCATGACCCGGGCCACGTCCTTGACGGCTGCGCGGGCCTTTAGCGTGCCGAACGTAATGATCTGGGCCACGTGGCCGTATTTCTGCCGGACGTACTCAAGGAGCCGGCCTCGACCGTTCTGGCAGATATCCAGATCAATATCGGGCATTTCGTCCCGGTCCGGGTCCATGAACCGCTCGAAATAGAGTCCGTATCGAATGGGGTCCGGCGTGCTGATCCGCAGACAATAAGTAATGACCGAGCTACATCCGCTTCCCCGGGCCCCAACGGGTATCCCTTGCTCTCGGGCGTAACGCACGCAGTCCCACACGATAAGAAAGTAGCTCGCGAAACCCTTGCTCGTAACGACTTCCAGTTCGTAGTCGATCCGCTCGCGCAGCTCCGGCGAAACTTCGCCGTACCGCTCGACCGCACCTTCATAAACAAGCCGCCGCAGGTATTTCGCATCGACCGCCTCGTGGCGTCGTGGCTTCGTGGATTCGACGCTGCCGTTCTCCGCTCCCTCGCGGTCGCGGTTCTGATCGACGTCGTGCCCTCGTGCCTTTGTGCCTTCGTGCCTCTCTTCCGGAACTTTGAACACAGGGGCAAATCGCTTGGTCAGGTCCAGCTCAAGATTGCACATTTCCGCGACCCGCAGCGTGTTGTCGATCGATTCCGGCCACCGCGGGAACAACCCGGCCATTTGCTCCGGCGATTTGAAATAGAACTCGCCGCTGGGAAAACGGAATCGGTCCTCGTCGGTTTGGAACTTGCCCGTATTGATGCAGCACAAAACGTCGTGGGCCTCGACGTCGTCTTTTTCGAGATAGTGAACGTCATTGGTGGCGATGGTCGCCACACCCAGCCGCCCGGCCAGGTCGACCAGCTCCGGGTTGAGCGTCGTCTGCTCGGCCATGCCATGGTCCTGAAGCTCGATTAAGAACCGATCCGGCCCGAAAATGTCCAGATAGGTCTCGGCCATCGCCTTCGCGGCCGCCGCGTCCTTGTTCAGAAACGCCTGCGGAACCTCGCCGCCGATGCACGTGCTGGTGCAGATCAGCCCGGCCGACAGCTCCCGGAGAATCTCCTTGTCGATCCGCGGGCGGCGATAGAACCCTTCGAGGTAGCCGATACTCGCCAGGCGCAGCAGGTTTCGGTAGCCATCGAGATTCTGAGCCAGCAACAACAGGTGAAATGAATCTTTGTCCTCGCGGGGGTCGCGTCGGCTACGGTGCTCCGGCGCCAGGTACGCCTCCAGCCCGACAATCGGCTTGATCCCCGCCGCCTTCGCGGCCGTGTAGAACTCGATGGCCCCGAACAGGTTTCCGTGGTCGGTGATGGCGACGGCCGGACTGCCGTGCTGTTTGGCCCGATCGATCAGGGCCCCGATCCGCGTCGCCCCATCCAGGAGGCTGTAGTGGGTGTGAACGTGAAGATGAACAAACCGAGCTCCGCTCATGGCGAGTAGGTTCGCACGAAATCACCGCGCGTCAACCGGCTCAAGTTATGCGCATCAGATGCCTGTGAGTTTTCCGTTGCGCCGAGAAACTGAACGTAGCGTTGCCCGAATCAATGGTCGGCGCGGCGCCGCACGGAACAATCAATCAGGGGCTTTGTCCTGACGGTCGCGGTTTTCCTTCACTATGGTCGCGGCGAGTTGGTCGAGGGGATCGACGAGGCGCTCGCGGTAGATTCGCTCCTCGCGCTCTTTGTAGCGCTCGATGGTCTTTCGGTCGCCTTCGCGCTCGGCCTTGCGGACGCGGTGGCGGTTGGCGTCGCGGAGCTTCTTGGCCTCTTCGAGCAACTTCTTCGCCCGCTCCACCCCCGGCTGGGGAAGTTCGTGCTTCTTCAGGAATTCATCGACATACAAGTCCCAGGGGTCTTTTTCCTTTGAATTCTTAAGCGTTATCCACGGCGGCTCCTCGCCGTGCGCCTCGACGTGATTCTCCTGAAGCCACCGTCGCACGACAGCAGCATGATTGCCCTGGAAGCGATCTTTAATGTATTGGTCAACCGTCTTGCCGGTATTCTTCGCCCAATACTCAAGAATTTTTTGATCCGGCAATAGCCCAAACCCGTAAACGAGATCGAAAAACTCATGGTCCGATATCAAGCTCGTCCCGTCCCAATTCATTCCTCCAGTTTGCCCGTCCGGTGTCGAGAAATAGGTTCCGAAAACGGCTCCGAGGTCATCGTGAGTAATTTCTTTTTTGTGCCAGGGCTGATCGAACGTCGCCTTGGATACTTCCAGAATCCGATAGGGGGCATCGGCAGTCTCCCGATAGAATCGCACCGACTCGGGAATCCACTTTCCATCGAGGTGTTGTAGAACCGTCTCTGAAAACTCTACTGTACCCTGAGCTCCGACAAACCTGGCCTTAATGGGCTGACGCCCTCGACGGTCATCAAACGACCACACAATTCGGTTTTCTCCCCAAGCGGCGGTGACTGTGCGTCTTGCATCCTCGAAACCCGTTTCAAAGCGAGCCGATACAAACCCCTCGTAATCGTGCTTCTCTAGACCCAATGGATTTGCCGCTTCGAGTCGATGGGCGGGGGCGAATCCGATAATTGAAAAGTCAATGGGTATTTGAACGTCGGAACGTTCCCTCGGTCCAACGCTTCCGACTAACGGAAATTCGACTGAGTCAAGCTTCCACGCCTGACCCTCAAGAAGCATTGAACTACGCGTGCCAGCGTCCTTCTCGCGCGGGAAGGCGTATTCGTTGAGTTCTTCAGGGCTTAGTTTTGCACGCTCTTCATGAGACATGAATAGCCAGTCAGGGGGATACGAACGGAATCGATACTCTTGTAGTCCAGCCGCGTCGCCTGAATTGAATTCGAGAATATCAGCGTTAGCAATGTGTGTAACGTGCCTTTGGGCAAGTCCCTTGTCGAAGCCTCCAACGTGAGTCAGGGTCCATTCAATCTGAGCCGTTCGAAAATCTAGCTTGGGGATTAAGTCGCGCAATGTTTCCGAACCCGAACCTAATGTAGAGTCGGCGACTACGCTAGTGAGGAGGGAAGTTACCAGTACATAGCACGAGTGCATCGTTCATACTCCCAAGATTCAGTTCGGACTCACATTGCAAAGATCTCCCGGAATCCATTTTGCCTTGTGCCAAGGAACCCCCGATCCGGTTACGGAGCAATTCGCTGGGATACACGAAAAGCCATCGCAATTGTAAGAGGTGCAATATTGCTCCGTTTGTTCTGGATGTGGAGACCAACACCTGCCTATAGATCCTGCGGGGGGAGCAATCAACCTAGGATAGGAATGATGCGCAAGCGAAAAAGGCCCGCATGACGATTGGCCAGACGGGCAACATGAACGGTTATTGCACCCACCATCCTGCCCCACATTAATTCGGCAGACTTGTCCTTGCGGGCACCCGCTCGGCGGCGGCTCTTGCTGGGCCTGGGTCGATTGGACCGGAGAAAGCCAGGCCGCAGCGCCCAAGCCGATGAGACAAATCGTGCAAACTCCAAATAGTCTGAAACGCATCATTGATCCTCCTGACAGAAACGGGGTGAAAAGCAATCGTCTCCGATTGATCCGAACATCAC
>JBGTDB010000266.1:0-6744 GCA_041748515.1 Phycisphaerae bacterium | reverse complement strand
ATCATGACGATGACCATGATCGGGATGCTCCTCACGCGGGATGCGCTCTGTGCATCGCGGCCGCGGCCACCCCCGCGCCAATTCCGACAGCAGACCTGAACCAAGGGCTTTCGCCCCATGGCAGGCTCTCGTTTGTTCGAGCGCAATACGCGGTTTGTCTGACCGTTAAGGCCGTCCGTTCGCGCGGCCCTCCGAGTCCTTCCATTTCCGGCTAAGCGACGCTTTCACTTTGGAATAACGTTTTTGCGAGCGCCTGCGCGCAGGCTGCGCCGATTCCGCGGCCGACGCGCGAGCAGAGATCAGTATTTTCGGAGGGGAGGAGTTTGGAATGTTGTATAATCGGCGTACCTGCGCCTTATCAATAGTTTGCCTTTCGCTGGCGGCGGCTTCATCGACGCTTGCCGGCGACGATCACGGCCACGGCCACGCGGGCGATTTCATTGTCGGAAAAGACGGATCGGACCAGATCGAAATCGAGTTTGATTTTGACGAGTCGTTGCCGCTTGGTCCGATCGACGGGCCGCTTCTGTTCGGCTGCGTCAACGACGAGCCCGGGTTCTTGTCCCTGGATGAAGACGAGCCGGACGAGGGGTTCTTCGTCCTGCCGGGTGGAGCATCGATCGTCTTTGAGATTGTATCCATTTCAGTCGGGTTGAAGGTCCATACCCCCGGATTCGGAGCGGTCCTGGATTCGCCGGGCGCGCAGTTCGTCCTCGGTTCTCCGCCGTTTGACGTTCATCCGACGTTTCACATCGACGAGAACGATCCGGCGTTTGATCCGGATGCCGAGTTTTCGCTGACGCTCCGTCTCCTGGACGCGAACGGATTATGCAATCCGTCCGATGAATACGTGGTCATGTTTCGATGCGCGACGCCCGGTGCCTGCTGCTTTGCCGATGGCGACTGCGAAGACGGCGAATTCGAGGAAGAATGCGAGGACGAAGGCGGTGCTTTCCTTGGGGAAGGAACGGTTTGCTCGCCCGGCGGATGCGTAACCGGCGCGTGCTGTTTTCCGGAGGGCGACTGTCATGACGGCGAACTCGCCGTAGAGTGCGCGGACGAGGGCGGTGAATTTCTCGGCGACGATTCGGGTTGTTCACCCGGTGTTTGTCAGGTCGGCGCCTGTTGCCTGAACGATCAACAGTGCCAAAGCCTTCGCGGCTTTGAATGTTCGGGCCAGGCCGGCGACTTTGCCGGGCCGGGCACCGACTGTGGTTCGATCTCCTGTGGCGAAGTTTTTGAGCCGATTCCCACGACGTCCGAATGGGGGCTGGTGATTCTAGGGCTGGGGCTGGCCATTTCAGCCAAACTGGGCTTTGCCCGGCTTCGCATCGCCGCTTGATGACCATCGCCATGGAAGCAGGAGGAGGGGGCGATGTTGGACCGTTGCGCTTCGCAGCGCCGGGTGACGCCCCATACGGCGGCGGGTTCGGGTTGGCGGGCCATTTGCCCGCCGGCCCGGCCTGTCGGTATCAGACTTCACTCAAGGAGCACGTTCGATGAGTTCTCGGTGGATTGTTTCAATAGTGTTCGCCGGCGCACTTTTCGCCGACACGGTATTCGTCCACCCGGCCATGGGCCAATGCGGCGACCATGCCGATCTCTTCGTCGGTCGCACGGCCTCCGGACAACTTAAGATTGTGGGCGATGGTCTTTCCGCGACGCTTCTCATTTGCCCGGTCGATGGTGTCCTGAAGGGCTTTACCAGCGCGGAACCGGGCTTCAACGCCGTTGCCGCGAACGAACCGGACAACGATTTTTTTACCCTCGCCTCCGGCGTGACCGTCCGTATCGAGGCCGTTAGCCTGGATCCGGCGTTCAAGGCGTGGGGACCGGGCCTGGCCTCGCTCATCGACGAGCCGGGCGACCGCATCCTGCTGGGCGGGGCCTCGTTGCACACACACGTGACGTGGCATGTGGACTCCCTGGACACTGCTTTCGATCCTGATCGGCCCGACTGGAAGGGCACGTTCATCCTGGTTGACACGGGTTCCACGGGATTCACGGCCTCGGCCGCCTTCACGCTCACCTTCGCGCCCGAGCAGTTGGAAGAGGTGCCGACGGTGTCGGAATGGGGAATGATCGTTCTGGGTCTCAGCATCCTTTGCGCCGCCACGATACTCCTGCGGAATGCCGGCCGCGAAGGCCCACGGCAAACTGAGCGGGCTTGAATTGGCGGACTGACGTTTTTTAAGAGTGGGTCCTGCCTGGCAAACATGCGTCGGGTCCGGCGGCGTCGGACGACCAACACCGCCAGAGGCGGTGAAACCCCGGATGGTCGCCGGGCCCGATGCTCATTGCGGCAGTATTTCAACGAGACCGGACCGGAATCGGGAAACTGAGGGCGTTGGGGCTCGAACCCAAGACCTACGGCTTAAAAGGCCGTTGCTCTACCACTGAGCTACGCCCCCGAAAATGCTTGTCGGACAAGGTTTTGCACTACAAGTCGCCGCCGCCATACGCTACATAACCGCAAATGACCTCGCACTACAAATCCCGGCCTGCCCGCATGCGCCGAGGTAAGCCTAGCCGTTCAACCCAGATGCCGAACCGCCGGGAGTATAACCCGTGCCAAACCGAGGGCCAAACAGTCGCAAACGCGTACTTAAGCTCGGTTTCATGGAAACCCAGGGCATAGGCTGGCTCGTCTCTTTTCGGGGTTCGGCAACCCGCGCATCCTGCGTCACCGCTTTGGAATTGATGAGTGAGGCGGAGAAGAGCGAGCCCGTGCTCTCTACCACGCTTGGGTCGCAAAGCACCCTGGCATCGAAACCACGCTCTCAACGAAGAACGAGCGACCAAGGGCCTCAGACCTCATCGGCTCAAGGCCCCTTTCCGGCAGTCTGATTGAGGTTGGAAGCTCTCTCATCGAAGCTGGACGAGCCCGCATTACGGCGGCTCGCTCTTTCACTTGCCGAAGAAGGTCCGTTGGTTCACCGCGAAATCGACAAGATCGATCCCGCCGTCGCCATCCACGTCATAGCATTCGCATCCAGGATCGGGACCAAGGTCCTGGGGCGTAGTCATGCACTCGACGAAGCCGGCGTGGTCGCCCAGATCCACCAAGCCGTTGGCGTTGCAGTCGCCGGACGGACTTTCGAACCAGAATCCGCCGGTCAAGGCGAAGGCTCCGCCGGTCATGATTTCGCCGGTGTCGGGCTGGCCGATAGTGCCGGAGAGCACGAAGCGGTCATCCTCGCTGCGGCTATGCACGACCCCGCCACCGTCGATGGTGAACGAGGAAATGCGGAGCGGCTCTGCGGCAGCCCCCGTGAGGGCGATAGCCGCGAGGAGAACCACTTGTTGCGAAATCGTCATCTTCATGAGTGATGCTCCTTAGCTTGTGTGTTGGCACGGGCTCAAATCACCGCGGGCCGATGGCGATGAAGGAAAACGCGTTATCGATGAACCGAAGTGCGCCATCCGAGGGAACGAAAATCCGCACAATTGCACTGCTTGTACCTACACCGTCAGTCGCAACGTACCCGGGGGCAGCTGTTGGAATTACCTCGGCCGTACAGGTCATGATCGGAGGAGCCGTGAATGGAACCGCAAACTGGATCGTGAAGGTTCCTTCACTGTTGCGAGCTGCGGTAAAGCCCGATCCCGTAATTCGGACACCATGTTCATTAACAAAGCCGCGAACGATGCGCAGGTTTTCCTCGCCCGCGGTGGCGAAGTGGGGACCAATAGTGACTTTGCCGCCGGCACCGGGTCTGAGATTTATGTCGCCGCCAGGTCGCGCATTGAACAGCGAGAAATGCGGACTGCCGGGCGTGCCGAAGCCGACCCAGGCTGTTTCGCTCAAGCTGCTACTCCAGAAACCGAGGTAGCCGGACTGCGTGGCCGTCGGACCGGAATCCTGGAGTATCAGCACAGGTTCATCATGGCGGACATGGACCTTGCCCGTACCGTGGGGTTCCAGCAGGATGTTCCTGTTGTTGCGGGTCTGCAGGCGTAGATCTTTCTGATTGTCGCTCGGGTCATCGGCAATAATGTAGTTGCCGCCGATGTCAGCGAAAAACGCCAGGAAATTGTCGCCATTTCCGCGCGTGAAGCGCGCGATGGGCGTGCCGGTGGCGGGCGACGTGTTGCCGTCTCCCTTGACATCGAGCCGGGCGGTTGGCGCTGTTGTCCCGAGGCCCACCTTGCCGGCGTTGTCCACGAACACGGCGTTGACGGGCGACCCATCCGGAGCATCGAGCCGAAAGGCGACAATGGCCTGATCAGCCACGCCCGCATGTTCGGCCAGCCCTGCAACATTGGCCTTCAGCGCGTGCAAGGCCAACGGCGTCGCTGTGTTTCGCTGCCGCGGAGTGAGTTGGATGAATTCGCTGGTGTCGGCACAGTCGCCGTTATCGAGCACCTGGATATCCAGGAATCGCTCTTCGTTTGTGGTGAACTGTTGACCAAAGTCAGGCTCCAGCGTGAAGAGGCCTTTGACGACTTCCACAACGTCTTCGCAGAATGTCGGACCGACTTGCGCGCCGGCCGAGATGTCGTCAAACAATCGAATGACGAAGGCATGGACTCCGTTTGCGGGAACGCCGGCTTCCTCCCGCCGACCCTGGTAGGTGAAGGCCGCGATCTGGGCCAGGGCCGTGTTGGCCATTGCGGGCATGAACAGGCACGTCTTGAACAACAGCGATATAAACCTTGCGTGTTTCATTGGATAACCGCCTTTCGGGTTCGAGCTATGGACTGCAACCAGGCGAATCGCGGACGACGCAGCAGCAGGCATCACGGACTAATGACACTGCACGGCGATAATGGACCGAATCCGCAGTCGGTCCCAGGATTCCGGGGATCGCCGCCGAGCTCCAGGCATTCCGACCAATGCATCACTTCGCAGCCGCCGCCGAAGCAGCATGCTCCTTCACAGGTGCCGGGGACGCCGCAGGAGTCGTTGGCGCCCTGGGGGAAGCCGCCGTTGGCAACGCATTCCTCTGGATGGAGTGTGTTACAGCCCCCACTGGGGACGAAGCAGCAGGGTTGCGCGCAACCCCCGTAGTTGCTGTCGAGGATTCCGCAGTCAATTCCGATATGCCCGCCATTGATGTCGTGGACACTCTGCGGTCGTCCACCAGCGGCCTGACAAGCGCTGAACGTTTCCTCTGAGTAAGACGCATCGTTGTGGCAGCAAGCGCGAGGACATTGGTCTAGAGTGCAAAAAGTGCCCGGCCCTTGGAGCGTGCCTTCGCGAATGACGCATTCAAGCGGGAAGAAGTGGTTGCACTGGCCTAGCACACAGCAGGTTTGTGGGCAACCTCCGTACAAAGCCACATCCGTACAATCGCGCGCCTGATCCGGGTCCAAAGGCCACCCTCCCGCCGCAAAGCAAGCGCCTGATTCCATTTCCGTGCAGGTGCCGTCATCCAGACAGCACGGCCGCGGGCACGCGGTCGTGGCTCCTGCGGCGCGTGCAGCGGGACGAAGAGACGGGATCGACTGCGTGACCTCGGCCAATCGAGAGCGTGTCAAAGAGCTGCTTTCCAGGGTGTCGCGTCTTCCGGCTCAGGATCGGGTGGCATTCATCAAAAAAGCCGCCGGCGCCGATCAGCAAACGGCGGCGGAGGCCATCGATCTCCTGTCCACGCTGGACGATTCCCGGTTCATGAGCGCGCCCACCGGCGTCGGACTCGCGGCTGCGCTTCCTGATGCCTCGTTCCCGGGCGAAGGTTCCGGTACGCGCATTGACCGGTACAAACTGCTTCAACTTATCGGTGAAGGCGGTTTCGGCTCGGTTTTCCTTGCGGAGCAGACCGAGCCGGTTCATCGCCGGGTGGCACTCAAAATCATCAAGGCGAGCATGGACACCAAGCAGGTGATCGCCCGGTTTGAGGCCGAACGGCAAGCCCTGGCGATGATGGACCATCCCAATATTGCTCGGGTGCTGGACGCGGGTGCCACCATGGTCGGTCGGCCTTACTTCGTGATGGAGCTGGTTCGCGGCGAGCCGCTGACGCAATATTGTGATCGTGAACGATTGCCCGTGCGCCAACGCATGCAGTTGTTTCGCGATGTGTGCAACGCTGTGCAGCATGCGCATCAAAAGGGGATCATCCATCGCGACCTAAAGCCCTCCAATGTGTTGGTGACCGTCGGCGACGGGCAGCCCTTGCCCAAGGTCATTGACTTTGGCATCGCTAAAGCCACAGCCGCGCGACTCACGGATAAAACGCTATTCACCGAGATGCATCAGCTGATCGGGACGCCAGAATACATGAGTCCCGAACAGGCTGAAGTGGCGGGGGTGGATGTCGACACGCGCAGCGATATCTACTCGCTAGGCGTGCTCCTCTACGAGCTTTTGGCGGGCAGCACGCCGCTGGAACGCAGCCGACTCCGCTCCACGCCGCTTGCGGAAATCCAACGGCTGATCCGCGAGGAGGAACCGCCTCGGCCCAGTCTACGGCTAGCGACGCTGGCGTCGTCATCCGCATCCAGCGGGTCCGGCACGCCGCCGTTTCGCGAGAGTGATTCTGGGGGCTCATCGATTGAGGCGATTGCCTGGGGCCGGCGCGCGGACCCGTCCACGCTGGTCAGAGCCCTTCGCGGCGACCTCGACTGGATCATCCTGAAGTGTATCGAGAAGGATCGGCGGCGGCGCTACGAAACGACGAACGCCTTGGCTGAAGATATTGGCCGCTACCTCATGGACCAGCCGGTCTTGGCTTCACCGCCCAGTCGCTCGTACAAGCTGCGCAAGTTCGCCCGCCGCAACAAAGCCGCGATCGTCGGGGC
>JBGTDB010000265.1:0-2785 GCA_041748515.1 Phycisphaerae bacterium | reverse complement strand
GCGCGTCGGCGAAGCGGTCGAATTCTGCAAGACCTTCTACTCCGCCTGGAACTCCAGACTCTGCGACAAACTGATGAAGCTATTTGGTCTCGACGCGGGAAAACAGTTCAGGCATTTGTCCAAGGGGAATCAGGTAAAGCTGTCACTGCTCCTGGCGCTATCGCACGAACCGGAAGTTCTCATCCTCGATGAGCCCATGTCCGGTCTGGACCCACTGATCCGAGAAGAAATCCTTGACGGCATCCTTCAGGCCGCGTGCGAACGTGAACCTACGATTCTATTCTCCAGCCACGTCCTTGCCGATGTTCAGCGACTTGCGGACTCGATTGCCATCCTGGATCAGGGTGAATTGCTGGTTGACTGCGGAGTCGATGATCTGTTGGCTCATACCAAGCGGATTCGCGCCGTTCTGGCCGACGGGACAACGCCGAGCCGGCAGCCGGATGAGGCAATCTGGCACCGAATTCAAAAGCGTGAATGGCTGATGACCGTCCGCGATTATTCCGGCGAATTGCTGGAGCGACTGCGCTCCCAGCATCAACTCGAAAACCTGGAAGTCATGGATCTGAGTCTCGAGGAAATCTTCAAGGACTACATCCGCGGACGAAGGAGCTTGGCATGTACATGAGAGCATTGATGTGGAAGGATTTCAGACAGCAGCGGCCGTTGCTGGTCGCGTCGGGGATTTTTCTACTGGTTCCTTATGCCATTGCGGCGGTGATCGCGATCGTGAATCAACTAGGCCCCTTTGCGGTAGAGGAATGGCCTCGATTCTTTATCGGCGCCGCGCTTGCGGACATTCCCATTGCCGGATTATTGATCGGTTTTTTCGCCGGGAATGCGTTTGCCGGAGAGCGTGCCGATCAGTCCGCCGAGTTCCTCGCCTACCTGCCGATTCCCCGAAACGAAGCGGTCGCGAGCAAAGCTGTCCTGACGATTGGCATCGTAGCCGTCATGATGACGGCATGTATGGGCATTTTTTTGGCCATGACCACCTCTGGGTTCACTGGCCCACGCTCAACCGACGTACCGTGGGGCATTCTCACCGGCACGTGCGTACTAATTCTCGGAGTGGCGTGGTTGGGCTCGTCGCTTGCTTCATCCGGTACGTATGCCGCCGCCGCGGGGATCGCCATACCCCTTTCCTTCGGTGCGATTCTAGGAACCATTAGCGAAATGAACGTCATTGCGACATGGAACTGGGGCACGATTTATGTTGTGTCGAGCATCGTCTTAGGCCTCTTGGCGTTTGTCGCAGGCGTGGTTTGCTATCTTCGCCGATTCGAGCCATGCTCCTGCTCCGAATCCTGAGCGCCCGAAGTCGTGAGCTTCATATCATCCATTCCGGAACCAGATCGCCCTTTCTTAGGTGAGCCCCAGAGCAGTTAACTATAAGGCGTGGCGTCTTCTGAGTTCGTGGGGCAACGAGTTGCCTGAATGCCGCGACGGCGAATTGCCATCAGGCGATTGTCTTACAATGTTGAGAGCCGTTCATTCCGGCAGTTCGGCGAGCGCGGTCCGGACGGCGTCAATCAGCGGGGCGAGGATGTCGTGGCTGAAGTCAAAGCGAGCGCCGGCCGCGGCGAAGAGTTCCGGGAGCGGGCGCGAGCCGCCGAGGGCCAGGGCCTCTCGATATTGGCGGGTGGCCTTGGGGCGATCAACCGCGGCATTATTCCAAACCTGCAACGCCCCGAGCTGGGCGATCGCGTACTCGATGTAATAGAACGGCACCTGGAATAGGTGAAGCTGTTTGTGCCAGCGATAGGCGAGGGCCCGTTCGTAGCCTGAATAATCCGCGATGCCCCCGAATCGATCGTGCAGGGCAAGCCACTCGCGCCGCCGCTGCTCACGGGTATGGTCGGGATTCGTGTAAATCCAGTGCTGGAATGCGTCGATGGTCGCAACCCAGGGGAACAGGCCGATCAGTCCTTCGAGTTCGGCTCGCTTGGCCCGAGCGAATTCGTCAGGCATGAAGAACTCGTCGAGGGCGTCAAGTGCAAGCATTTCCATGCCCATCGATGCGACCTCGGCGAACTCGATGGGGCTGTGTCGATAGGCGAGAAGCGGATCGCGGCGGCAGGCCTGGGCGTGAAAAGCGTGGCCGCCCTCGTGGATAAGGGTGCTGACGTCCCGCTGCACGCCGACCGCGTTCATGAAAATGAAGGGGCGTCGCTGCTCTTCATAGGTTGACTGATAACCCCCGGGGGCCTTGCCCTTTCGGCTTTCAAGGTCGAGGTAGCCCTTGGCGTACATCTCGTCGAACTCAGTGCCAAGCTCGGGATCAACGCGATGAAAGACACGAGAGCCTTTGCTGACTAGCTGTTCGGGCGAGTCGAATGGGCGAAGCGGCGGGCGGCCTTTGACGTCGACGGCCAGATCCCACGGGCGAAGCGGGTCTACGCCCAGGGATCGTTGTCTTTCTCGCTGCAATTCGCGCATCAGGGGCACGGCAGCTTTCTCAACCGCTTCATGAAAGGCAATGCAATCTTGCGGCGAGTAGTCGAATCGCTGTTTCGCCTTGAAGGCGTATTCGCGATAGTCGGCGCAGTCGGCGTTGCGGGCGATCCTGTGCCGAAGCCTGACGAGCTGATCGAAAATGTACTCCAGGGTTTCAACGTCCTCAAGTCGCCGGTTCCACTCGGTCTCCCAGGCGGCCTTGCGGACGGCTCGATCGGTGCGTTCTGCGTAGAGGGCAAGCTGTTGCAGTGTTTGCTCTTTGCCGTCGAACTCGACGGTCTGAGCCCCGTTAATCTCCTGATATTGCTGTTCGAGCTTGGCCTCGTCG
>JBGTDB010000264.1:0-5423 GCA_041748515.1 Phycisphaerae bacterium | reverse complement strand
CCGAATTCGCGGTACACGACCACGTCTGAAATCCTACCGTCCATTCACGGGACGACGTTTCCTGTCCCTACATTGCCCGATTCCGCGGACAACGTATACTGGCGGAGTCGCGGCGCGTACACCTGTAACTTGCTCTGAGGCGAGCGGTTTGTGCGCGGATTCCGATCGATAATTCACGTTGAACGCAAAGCAAAAGACAAAAAAACGCAGCGGTTGGCCGGGGGTGATCGCCCTGCTTGTCGCGCTGGGCCTGCTCGGCTGGGTGATGTCGTCGATCAGCTCGATTCACGATCGACTTGCGACGGTATCTCCGAATCTGGCGGCTTTCGCCGTTGGATTGCTTCTACTTTCACTGATCGTGATCATCGGTTACGGGCTGCACTTCATGTGGAAGGCCGGGCGAGTTGGCGCTGGGACATCCGAGCCCAGGGCTCCAACCGATCCGACGGAGGCAGCCGCCGGCAGCATCGAAGCGGCCCGAAAGCAGATCGAGAAGGTCAGTGACGAGATTGCTCGAAAGGCGCTTTCTCGCGAGATCGACGAATTGTCCGGGGATCTGGCCCAAAGGCGATACACTATCGTGGTCTTTGGGACCGGTTCGGCGGGCAAGACGGCCATGATCAACGCCTTGATCGGCGGCAACGTCGGCAAGACTGACGTGCTGGTCGGCACCACCCGCGAAGGCGCGGAGCACGGCTATACGATCGAGGGGTTCAGCGAAGGAAACCTGCGATTGATCGACACCCCGGGGCTCTCGGAAATCGGTGAGGGTGGGCTGATGCGCGAGGAGCGGGCCCGCGAGCTGGCGACCCAGGCCGACTTACTCCTGTTCGTCGTCGATCAGGATCTTCGCGATATCGAGTTCAAGCCACTCGCATCGCTCGCACGGTTGGGCAAGCAATCGATTATTGCCTTCAACAAGCGCGATTTGTACAGCGCGGGAGAAATTGATCAAATTACCTCACGCTTGCGCGAGCGGGCTGCGGGGATTTCCGAGGACATTGTCGTTGTGGTCTGCGCGGCCGCGCCGGCACCGGTTGAAGTGAGGTCTTTTCGGAGTCCAAGCAAACAAAATCATGATCCACACCCAGCCACCGGTACTCCAGCTGAATTGCCGTCAGACTCTAGACCTCCCCGGGATCGAGAGATGCGAAGTGTCCCAGCGGATGTGACCGAACTGGCGGACAGGATCGCGACTATTCTTCGGGCCGACGGCCGGAACCTGCTTGCCCGGAACATCCTGCTACGCGCCGCCAGTGTCTCGGATCGAGCCCGCGACCTTATCCACCAGGCTCGGCGCGACGAGGCCGCCCGGATCGTTACCCGCTATCAGTGGATCACGGCCGGGGTCATGTTTGTCAATCCCGTGCCCGGACTGGGCGCGCTGGCGGCCGCGGCCATCAATTACCAGATGGTCATGGAAATCGCCAAGGTTTTCGGTGTTTCGCTCGGTGTGGACACGGCAAAGAAGCTGGCCGGCGAGCTGGCCCAGGTGTTGCTAAAGATAGGCGTAGTCAACGTGTCGACGGAAATACTCGGCAAGGCCCTCAAGGCGTCGGTGGTTGGGTACCTGGCAGGCGGAGCGATTGAGGCGGTGGTTGGGGCGTATCTCGCGCGGCTTTCCGGCGACACCTTCATCGATTACTTTGCCCACGATCAGACGTGGGGCGACGGCGGAATGCAGGCGGCCATTGAGCGACGCTTCGCCCTGCTGAAACAACGCGAGTTCATCGGCGAATTCATCAAGGAAGCCTCGCGCCGCGTGATGGGCGGATCGATGTAGCTTCAGTAGAGTTCGGTACACGGCGCAATCGCCGGGAAATTGAGCGGCATGTGCGAAATGAAAGCGTCGAGACCATCTTGCGGGCCCTGAACGATGCCTCCGTGCGGTATCTTGTTGTGGGCGGACTAGCTGGAGATCCGGATCACGCATGACCGATAACGCATCAGGGCAGGACAGCACATGGGATCGCGGCTGGCACGAACATCGAATTCGTCAACTCCGCCGATTCGCCGCGCTTCCCTTTTCCAAAAAGCTCGAATGGCTGGAGCACGCCCAGGAGCTGGCCCGGGCGATCGGAGAAACCGGACGGGCGGCCAGGCGGGCGAATTCTGAGCAGGCGAATAGATCAGCGAATCCCTCGACTCAGGCCGGCTCATAAACCAACTCACTTGGGCCACGCGCGCCATTCACAGTTCGCACTTCGTAGCAAAGTGCATCTTTCGTGCGGGACGGACTTGCAATAGCAGCGAGCAATCGCGTTTGCCGTGATCAACATCCTCCTCAGAAACTCACAGGCAGCGACGTGGCCTTCGATCGGGAACCCGCCGGCCCCGGAGAGGGCCGGACGGGTATCCATGAAGCTTGTTGCCTTCGGGTATTGAATCGTCGGCCGTCCCTGATAGGATGACGCTCTGGAATCAGGGTTCTGCACATGGAGGGCCATGCATGTCACGGAAGACAAAATCACTTCCATCGTCGGGTCGCCGTTTGGCGTCATTTCATATGAACATTGGCGAAGCGCCCCGCGTTGAGCGCCTGCTGCCACTGGTCTGCGGCGTTTGCGGCAAGCGAGGTAAGTACGACGTGGGAACGGTGGTTATTGATCCGATCGCTGCGCGCTCGAGCGCCTCGGATTGCATTGAGAAGTCCATCGGATTCTCCGGCTACTTTCGTTGTCGCAAGTGCGACGCGGGCGGTCCCTGGCTGCCAACCCCGCAATCAAAAATCATCATCATGGCGCTCATGATGGAAATTACGTCCGGCGCAGAGGGCGTTCCTTTGAACCTTGGAGTGATGGCAACGTTTGATAAGCGGCCCTTTCGCTATACAACCGAGGCCGAGGCCCATCTTAAGAGTTTGATCGAGTTGGAGCCCGGCCGGTCGTTTCTCTGGGTTCGTCTGGGAAATCTGTACAGCCACAGCGGCCTGACGGATCGCGCCGAGTCCGCGTACCTGCGGGCCATCGAGCTCGACTCCAAGGACATCGAGGCCCATAGCATGTACGGGCAGTTGCTGGTCGAAACCGATCGATACCTGGCGGCCGTGCCCCACTGGCACGCGGTGCTCAAGAACGTCCGCGAAGCGAGCCATGTTCGCAAAGAACTTCGAAAGCAACTCGTCCGCGGTTCGATCGAGATGCTTTTCGATGCCTATGTCAAGACCAAGGGAGGAATAGAGTTTCTGCCATTGGAGGGTCCGGCGGAATTTGCAAAGCAGAAGAAGGACGAACCGGTCATCCTGGACCTGCGAACGTTTGAGCTCGGCACGGAGAATGGCATCAATCAACTCTGCGACATGTTCCTCGAACTGCCGCGGCGCGGCTTGCGAGAGCGGCTCGGCATCCGAAAGGAGCGGAATCCGGATCGGGCGCATGACGAAGGCGCCGCGCCGATCCACCGCCAACAGCCGCTGGTCGGTCGCAACGCTCCGTGCATTTGCGGCAGCGGTCGAAAGTACAAGAAGTGCTGTGAACGATAGTCGTTAAACGACCCATCGGCCAAGTAAAGCTATTCCGCTGCGCGGAGCACCGCGCGGCCGGGCGTTCCGCACCATTCAGGATTCTCGCCTTGCCAACCTCGGCGAGTTTGAAATCTCCGACGCCGATTTTTCTCACACGAAGGTCTGATTGGCGCTCTAGCAGCCTGTGGTGGAACGTATGGCGCGGGCGTCTCGCCTGCGTTCTTACCGACGAGCGGGCGTAGCACGAATAAATCCGGCGTTGCCGTGGGCAGTGCCACTCGGCGTCCGGTCAGTTCTACCGGGGGCTGGCGGCGCTGTCTTTCCATGCGATGCACACTTCCGGCTGGAAAGAGCATTCTATACTCGTACAATGATCGCATGACCGCCGAAGAGACGACGCTGGCCACCCCGCGAGAGGTTCTGTTTGACCAGGCCCGCACGAGCCTTTCCGAAGTTATCGAGGCCATGGACCTTGAGCCGGCCGACCGGGAGAAGTTTGCCGATCAGATTCGCGAAGTCCAGGAAATCATGAATAAGCTCGAGCGCGGCGTGATCCACATCGCCGCCTTTGGAATGGTTTCGCGTGGCAAGTCGGCCCTGCTTAACGCCTTGCTCGGCCAGGAGGTCTTTGAAACCGGGGCCACGCATGGAACGACTCGAGATAGACAGGCCGCTCAATGGGAGCGTCGTCGTGAGACGATCGCCGATCAAACGGTTGAGTCGGTAACGGCCGCGGGTGTTACCGACGAGGACAAGCCGGGGTCGGCCTCCCGCGGCGCGGCCATTGAGTTGATCGATACGCCGGGCATCAATGAAATCGGGGGCGAGGAGCGGGCCCGGCTCGCCGAGAGTCTGGCCCGAAGGGCAGACTTGATCCTATTCGTGGTGTCCGGCGACATGCTTCGTCCGGAGCACGAAGCCTTAGCCGAGCTGCGGGAATTGCAGAAGCCTATCATTCTCGTTTTCAACAAAATCGATTTGTATCCCCAGGCCGATCGAGACAAGATTTACGACAAGCTTCGTGACGATCGCGTCCGCGAATTGCTAAAGCCCGACGACGTGGTCCTCGCGGCGGCCCGGCCCAGACCGGTCAAGGTCATCGCCCGCCATGCCGACGGCACGACGACCGAGGACTGGGAAACTCCGGAACCGATCATTACTCCGTTAAAACTCAAAATCCTGGACGTGCTCGAGCGGGAAGGCCAGGCGCTTGCGGCGCTAAACACGATGCTCTTCGTCGACGACCTTCACGAAAAGATCGTCGAGCGGCGGGTGCAGATCCGCGAGGAAGCGGCAGAGAAGCTCATTTGGCGATTTACGATCACCAAAGCCGTAGCGGTGGCCTGCAATCCGGTGGCCGTGGCCGATGTGGCCGGGGGCATCGGAACCGACTTGGCGATGGTATTCGCTCTATCCAAGCTCTATGGCATCCCCATGACCCGCGTGGGGATGGGCAAGCTGATTGTTGAAGTCGGAAAAATGGCGGGTTTGTTCACCGCCACCGAGGCGGGAACGCACCTGCTGATCGGGATGGCGAAGAGCCTCTTCGCCGCCACCTCACTGTTTACCGGCGGGGCTACCATCGCGGCGTATGCGGCCGTTGCTCCTATACAGGCCATCGCCGCCGGATACGCCTCGCGCGTCATCGGCGAGGCTACGAAAGTATACCTTCGAAATGGGGCCTCGTGGGGCCCGGCCGGGCCGAAGCGCGTTATCGAGCAAATCCTTTCCACGCTGGATAAGGATTCGATCATGATGCGCATTCGCGACGAGATTCGCACGCGCCTGAAGGGGTCGGCCTGACAGCCAATGTTTGAAGTCGGCGAACTCAGTGTGGCATCGCCGTCTCGGCGGAGAGAGCAATGGCGAGACGCCCGTGCCAATCCACTCACCACAGTTTGTCAACTTCCGAAAGAGCCCGCTCAGGAATAGTGTTTTTTCCCAGGTCCATGTTCGAATC
>JBGTDB010000263.1:0-5882 GCA_041748515.1 Phycisphaerae bacterium | reverse complement strand
ATGATGGCCCACACGCAACTTCCGGTGAGGCCGAAACTGGTGATCTACCACAACGGCCGGCTGGTAGAGATGTCCGAGGAGGACGCGCACGTCGAGATGCAACCCGGAAGCAACACGTTCTCTGTCCGGCTACCCGTACACGAGGGCGGCACGCAAACGTACGAAGCCCAGCTTATCGTCGAGGACGAGACTCTCGACACCATCGCCGCGAACAACACGGCCACGGCGTTTACCTTTGTTTCCGGAGCAAGTTCGGTCCTGATTGTCAGCGGCAATTCCCGGGACGACGTCGCCCTGCTCGACGCACTCATCAGCGAACGCGTGCGGGCCGAGCTGAAAGGCGTGGACGAAGTCGGCGAATTCGATCTGCTTCAAATGATGACCTATTCGGCCATCATCCTTTCGAACGTCCCGGCGGCCGCGTTCAATGACAAGCAGCAGCGTGATCTGGTCAGCTTCGTGCGCGACATGGGCAGCGGGCTGATCATGACCGGCGGTCCGGACAGCTTCGGAGCGGGCGGCTGGATCGGCAGTCCGGTCGAAGAGGTCATGCCCGTGACCTTCGAAATCAAACACAAGCGGGTGATCCCCCGCGGGGCGCTGGTTCTGATCATGCACAGTTGCGAGGTGCCCCGCGGCAATTACTGGGGCAAGGAAATGGCAAAGCGAAGCGTCGATACGGTCAGCACGCGCGACTACATCGGCGTCGTCGCGTATGGCTATTCGCCCCCGGGCGACAACTGGGAGGTTCCGCTTGATCTGAATACCAACCGCGCCGCGGTAAAGGCCAGGATCGACAGGATGGAAATCGGCGACATGCCCGACTTCGGCCGCAGCATGCAGATGGCATATGATGAACTCGTCAGGGGCCGCGGAGAAGATGCCGCGCAGAAGCACGTCATCATCCTTAGCGATGGCGATGCTTCGCCGCCGTCGGCCGCCCTGCTTCGAGATTATGCCAATGCCAAAATAACCGTAAGCACCATCGCCATCGGCTGGGGCGGGCACGTCATGGAAGCGACGATGATGGACATCGCCCGGGCCACCGAAGGCCGATACTACCCGGCGCGCAATCCGCAGCAGCTCCCCCAGATTTTCTCTAAGGAATCCTCCGTCGTACGGCGTCCTCTCATCATCGAAGAGCCCTTCTCGCCGCAACTTGTTCCCGGTGGCATGGACCTGCTCGGCGGGTTTCGTTCCGGCGCCGAAGGGCTGCCGCCGCTGGGCGGGATGGTCCTGACCTCGCCGAAGGCGGACATAAATGTCACCGTGCCGATCCTGCGGCTGAGCGACGACGGCGAAGACCCGGTGCTCGCCTACTGGCAATTCGCCCTGGGCAAGGCCGTTGCGTTTACCAGCGGCTACTGGCCTGCCTGGGGCGAGGAATGGACGGCCTGGCCGCGTTTCGCGAAATTCTGGGCCCAGCTTGTGCGCTGGTCGATGCGCCAAGAGTCGCCGGCCAACTTCGATACTTATACGCGAATCGAAGGAGGGCGAGGTCGCGTCATTCTCGAAGCGCTCGACAAAGATGCCTCTTATCTGAATCACCTCCAACTGCGTTCCAATCTGATCGGCCCCGAAGACAAGCCGGTTCCCCTCACGTTCACCCAAACCGGCCCCGGTCGCTACGAAGCGGATTTTGATGCGGAAAAAGCGGGACATTATCTCTCGAACGTTCAGATTTTTGGGCAGGGCGAACATCTCGGAACCGTCCGAACCGGCGCGTCGGTGCCCCTCTCACCCGAATTCCGCGATCTGACGACCAATGAGCCATTGCTACGGCAGATTGTCGACACTACCGGAGGGCGGTGGCTGGACATGCCGGCCGAGGAGGCGAACGTTTTCAGCCACGACCTTCCGCCGAGCGTGGCCAAACGCCCGGCGTGGCAGTGGGTGCTGGCATGGCTGTTTCTGCCCCTGTTTCTGCTGGATGTGGCCGTGCGGCGGCTGGCCAGTTGGCTCTTGCTCTCGATCGCGGTCGAAGTGGTCATCCTGGTTGTACTGCTGTTCGGTTTCGAGTTACGCTTCGGCCCGTGGTGGAGCATTTTAGGGGCCGTCTTGTTCGCGGAGCTGGTGGGATGGACGATACGTTTCCGCTACATCGCCGTGATCTTCCGAGCCATGACGCATAGCGTGACCGTGCTGGAACAGGCGGGGGATCGCAGCGCCGTCGCGCTCGACAAGCTAAAAGGCACGCGCGAGCGCGTCCGCGGAGAAATGGCAGGCCAGGACGGTGATAATGCGGCATCTGCGGAAAAGGGAGCCGCAGTTCCGCGGGATGTCGCCCGTCGTCGCTATGACGTGGGCGAGCAAAAGGCCAAGGCGTCCGCCGGCGATCTGCACGAAACCCTCGGCGGAGCAAAGGCGGCCAAACCGGTTCCGCCCGGACCCGGTGTGAAGTCACCGGGACAGGATGCGGCCGGAGACGAAACGACGACTTCCCGGCTTCTCAAGGCAAAGAAACGAACGCAGAAAGGCCCGGACGAAGAATAGACCGCACCGCGAATGTGCCGAATGTCTCACACTACTTGGAGTAAAGATCATGCCATCAGAGATAGACCCGGCCGTGCAGAAGGCCGCTGAGGAGTTCCAGAGCAAGTACAAGGCCGTGCGCGACGAAATCGGAAAGGCCATAGTCGGACATACCGACGTGGTGGACGGCGTGCTGACCGCCCTGTTCGTCGGCGGACACGTGCTGATCGAAGGCGTGCCGGGACTGGGAAAAACGTATCTGGTTCGCACGCTGGCCGAGGCCGTGGATTTGAAGTTTTCGCGCATCCAGTTCACGCCCGACCTGATGCCGGCCGACATCATCGGCACGACCATCATTTCCGAGGATCCCGCAACCGGCCACCGGACGTTCAACTTTCAGCGCGGGCCGCTCTTTGCCCAGATCATCCTCGCCGACGAGATCAACCGGGCCACGCCCAAGACCCAGTCAGCCCTGCTGGAGGCCATGCAGGAGCATTCGGTCACCACCGGCGGCACGCGGCACCAGCTCGAAGAGCCGTTTTTCGTCATGGCCACGCAAAACCCGATCGAGCAGGAGGGGACTTATCCGCTGCCCGAGGCTCAGCTCGACCGGTTCATGTTCAAGCTCGTGGTGAGCTACTCGAGCAAGGATGAAATGAAGACCATCATGGACCGCACCACGACGGGCTATAAGCCTAAGATTTCGCGGGTCATGACCGGCGACGAAATCATCCGTACCCAGAACTTGGTGCGCAGGGTCATCATGGCCCCGCACGTCCAGGACTACGCCATTCGCGCGGCCATGGCCTCGCACCCCGGCGGGCCGTATGCCGTCGAGGTGACCAACAAGTACGTCCGCTGGGGCGTCTCGCCGCGGGCGGTTCAGGCCCTGACCCTTTCGGCCAAGCTTAACGCCCTGATGGACGGTCGGTTCAACACCGCCTTTTCGGATGTGCAGAAGATGTTCCTCCCGGCGATGCGCCATCGCGTCCTGTTGAATTTTGAGGGCGAAGCCGAGGGCGTCAGCACCGACGACGTGCTGCGGCAGATCATGGAAAGTACGCCGACTATGGCCGAAGCGGCGTAAGTGAATATAGAATGGCAAATCAAGAATGACGAATGGGAATTGGAAAAGGCCGGAAGCGTTGGGCAGGCGCTGCGCCAGCCCAATGTTACGTCAATACAATACAAAGGAGAATTCATGGCTAAGGGGCTCTTGATCGGGATCGTCGTTGCGGCACTGGCCGGAGCGCTCGTCGGGCTTTTGAACAAATTCGTTGGCGGACCGGCATGGCTTGTCGGCGGCGTCGCGGGGCTGGCAGGCGCCTTGGCCTGCGGCATGGCGCTTAGGAAATCCCAAGGTAAGTGATCGACGGAATTGCCAAGTGAACAACTTCGCGGGGAGTATAAAGCGTTCAGTTTCTGACCCTGATGGGTTAATGCGATCTGCGCGCAAATTCCCGGACAGCCTCGGTCGCAGGCGGACCGTCGCCTCCATTCGGCATTCTAGATTCGCCATTCTACATTCGCAGCCGCCCGAAGCCCTGCGCCCATTGGGTTGCAGCTCATCACCGCCGCGTTAGTGCGTTAGTTGAGTGAATCATGGCCTTCATCGATCGCCAGAAAGCCGACGATCTGCTCGCTCCCGAGTTCATGAACCGGCTCGACCAGCTTGCGCTTTTTTCGCGGAAGATTTTCGCGGGCAAGCTGCGCGGCGAGCGGCTGACCAAGAAGCGCGGCGAGTCGGTCGAATTCGCCGACCATCGGCAGTATGTCTCAGGCGACGACCTGCGGTTTCTCGACTGGAACATCTACGCCCGCCTCGAAAAACTGTTCATCAAGCTGTTTCTCCAGGAGGAAGACCTCCATGTTAGTGTCCTGATCGACACATCGGCCAGCATGGACTGGGGCCTTCCGAATAAGGGACTCTACGCCCGGCAGATCGCCGCGGCCGTCGCCTACATCGCCCTGAGCAACTTCGACCGCCTGAGTCTTTACGCCTACTCCAACGGCCTGCGCGACGAGCTGACCGGCGTGCGCGGGCGGCGGTGGATGTACAAGGTCATCGACTTTCTCAGCCGCCTGACGTTTGAAGGCGCGGGCAACCTACCGGCCGCCTGCAAACAGTTCGCCATTCGCCATCCGCAGCCGGGCATCGTGATCGTACTCAGCGATTTCTTCGAGAAGTCCGGCTACGAGGACGGACTGCGTTACCTGCTGGGTCGCAACTACGACCTGTATGCCGTGCAGATTCTCAGCCCGGAGGAAATCGAGCCGACCCTTTCCGGAGACCTGCGACTGACCGACGTCGAGGACGACGACGTGGCCGAAGTGACGATCGGCCGGGCCCTTATCAACCGCTACAAACAAAACCTGGAGGGCTATTGCACATCCCTGAAGGACTACTGCTCGCGTCGCGGCGTAAACTACCTGTTCACCGGAACGGAAGTGCCGTTCGATCAAATTGTGCTGAGCTACTTCCGACAGCGAGGATTGGTCAAATAGGAATGTAGAATGGCGAATCCAGAATGCAGAATGAAAGTTGGCCATTCCCCGAGATCCGCCTCCAGGTCGAAGCGCCGACGGCGAATTCAGTTTACCGGCCATTCGTCATTCAAGATTCGTCATTCTAAATTCGGTGTTGCTCGATGAGTTTCTTAAGTCCCATCGCCATCGCCGTCGCCGCGGGGTTGACCATACCCCCGCTGGTCGCGCTCTATTTCCTCAAACTCAAGCGCCAAGTGCGGATCGTCCCGTCCACATTGCTCTGGCGAAAGGCAGTCGAGGATTTGCAGGTCAACGCACCCTTTCAGCGGTTGCGTCACAGCCTGCTTCTGTTGCTGCAATTGCTCATACTGGCCTTTGCCGCCCTCGCACTCGGCCGGCCCATGTTCCAGACCGCCGAAATCACTGACGGCACGGTGCTGCTCCTTATCGACCAGTCCGCATCCATGTCGGTTCGCGAGAGCGACGGCCGCACACGTCTGGAGCACGCCAGGGAGCAGGCCAAAAAGACCATCGACACGCTTAGCGACGACGCTCGGGCGATGGTCATTGCCTTCAACGATCGAGCAACGGTTCCGGCGTCGTTTGACGGCGATAAGGCTGCCCTTAAGCGAAAGATCGACTCGATTCAGCAGACCGACAGCACCACCACACTTACTGAGGCGATCAGTCTCGCCGAGGCCTACGCCCAAAACCCCATTATCGGCGGTGAGGCCCCCGGCACCGATATCGCACCTGTCTCGGCGGCCCCACCGGCCAGTGTGTTTATATTCACCGACGGCAGAATCGAAGACGCCGACCGCGTGGGTATCGAGTTTCTCGACCCTGCCCGAATGCGGGTGATCAAGGTCGGCGAGCGGCGTGACAACGTGGGCATCATCGCCATGGACGCACGCCGCGACTAC
>JBGTDB010000262.1:0-5269 GCA_041748515.1 Phycisphaerae bacterium | reverse complement strand
TTCTTCCAGGGATCCGACGGCCAATCGAAGGCGTCCTTCGAGGGCCTCGTCGATCACTCGCTGGATGTCGTTGAGGGCAACGCCGGCACCCGGCTGAAGCCCACGGCCGAAGAGGTTGCCCTGCAATGGATCCAGGTGCGGGGCCAGGCGCGTATAGGCCGGACTGCCGGCGCTGCTGATGTTATTGCCGACAGTCTGGAGCGCGCCCTGATAGCTCAGGATGGCGCTGCGCCCGATCTGTAGGGATGAGTTGAACAGGCCCATGGTCTTATCCCAACGTATCCATCATCAGCGGACCGGAGCGCATGGCGGCCGCTCCATCTCCGCGGTATTCACCGCCGCCTTCACATCGCGGCATGACGGCCTCAAACACCCATCGAAGGTGATCCACCACGCCGCGGGCGATGTAACCGGCAACCCGATTGGCCTGAGCCGCTTTTGTAAGCGCAGGAAGCAATGACTCGGCCGCGGCACGAAGGCCCGGTGCGACGTGTTGATATTTCGATGGGATGCGCTCTATCAATTGCGTCATGTTAAGCGTCCGGCCGGTTCGCGGAGCCATGCCCAGGTCAAGTCCGATGGCGTCGAGGAGTTGTCGGCGGAGACCGTCGCGCTCGGCGATGCGGCGCGAAATGGCTTTTCCACGCTCGTTGAAAGCGGCCAGGGCATTCCAGTCGGCCTTGCGCATGGCGGCAATCTTCGCGTCGAGCACAGAGAACAATTCGTCGTACTGCTCGCGGATCTGTCCAAGCAACGTCGCCATATCGGCGAGCCGTCGGGACAGTCGTTTGTTTTCGCCGGACTTTGCCATGGTTCTCATTCCTGGATCGAAGATCGCTCCCTTACGGTCGGGGTTCTGAACTTCGTTTCGTTTCGTCCCTTCGTTACTCCGCGCGAACTGGAGTCCGCAGCTCGACTGGGCTGCGGCCAGCCCGCGATTGGCTTATCAGCGCTTGTTGACGCTCCAGTCGCTTCAACAATTGTTCGGTGATGCCGCCTCCGGCTCGGGTTCCAGCCCGCTCGGCCAGCACGCCGTGAAGCTGGGCGGAGAAGACTTCTTCGCCACGTCCGCCATGCCCGTAACGACCCTGAAGCGGACTTTCCCGCATCGTCTTGAGCATGGTTGCAAAGAACACCGAGCCTACAACGTTGCCGGCGGTCTCCCTCAGCCGCACCAGGTCGGTCTGCACGGCGCTTGATTGCGAAGGTCGAATTTCGGAAATCGCATTCATTATTGCGTTATCACATTCGTGCGTTGGCTATTCGCCATTTCTTCTTCATCCTTCGTACATCAAGCGGGCGTGTAACTTCCCCGCGCGGTGAATTTCCTCCAGGATCGAAACGCGGTCCTTGAATGGAACCTTCAGTCGATTGAGCGCTTCGAGCAGGTCGTGAACGTTCCCCTGCCTGGCGCGCTCAGAATCGACCGGCACGAAGTCCTGCTTTTCAATCAGCGGGCGAATCATCGTCACGGTGTCGCCCTGGGGGCCGCGGGCGTCGCCGCGATCCACTTGATTGACCACGGTGACCGTAAGGCCCTGCTGCGAGACTATGACCGGCGAGATGCGCGTCTCACCGGTGACGACAATGGTGCCGCCGCGCCGATTGATCGTGACACGGGCCTCGCCCGACTCCATGAGAATCGGCGTGCGCTCCACGTCGCGAATCCACGAGGCGGGGTCGCCGCGTTGATGTTCCGGGAGTAGCACGACGACGTTTTTGCTATCCACGGCCAGGGCCACGCGCTCAACGTCCGCGGAGATACTCAGTTCCTTATCCACTGCCTGGGCGATGGACGTGGCCATCGACCATCCGGCGTGGGAATCATCGAGCACCAGGGTGATGTAAGTTTGATACGGCTGAATCCAGGGGCTCATCAGTCCGGCGGCGTGAAGCTGCTCGCCGGAGGCGACGACGTTGATGAACACGTCGCGTTCGAGCCGCCCGCCGTTGCGAATGAAGCCCGTGGCCGGGGCCAGTTCGTCGGCAACGATCGGCCCCGAGGCGAAAGCATAGAGCCCTTCCACGCTGCGGTCGTGATAGATTAGCGGCGTGGTAAGCAATCGCCCGCCGGCCAGACTCTTCGCGGCCAGGGCCGTTACGTGGACGGTGAGCAGCTCGCCTTCGCGGCCGCCGTGATCGGGAATGGTGGTTTCGATCAGCACAACGGCCGTATTCTTGCTCGCTTCGACGTCCTTAAGTGAATCCACGTGGACACCGAATCGTTCCATCATTTCGGCGACGGCTTTCATGGTCGGAATGAATCGGCTGCCGTCCCCGGTTCCGGAAAGTCCGGTCACCAATCCATAGCCGATCAACTTGTTTTGACCCTGACCCTGGAGTCGGGTTACATCGACGACGCGCGCCGTGGGGATCTGGGCGTGGGCGAGGGTGGTCGTGGCCAGGAATGCCGCTAATAGCGAATAACGAATATTGGTTATTGAATTCGGCATCCTGATCCTCGTCATCATGCTCGCAATCTGCTACTGCACGCGGACTAAAATCCGCGGCTCGCTCCGCTCCCTAACGGTCGCGGTTCTGAATGTCGTCGCTGTTGCGACTCCGCGCGGACTGAAATCCGCGGCTCGTTGAGTCCCTTCGTACCATATCCATCAGATCGGCTTCAGCAGATCGAGCAGCTTGGTGATCCAGCCGCGCGAGGCGGAAGCCCTAAGAGCGCCCTCGTTCTCGATGTGCAGCACCTTGTCGGCGATCTGCGTGCTGAGAACGCTGTTGTCCGCGGATACATCTTCCTTGCGGCAAATACCAGTCAGCGTGATTTCGCTGAATTCTTCGTCATGCTTGATGGCCGCACGGCCTTCGAGCACGAGCAGGCCGTTGGGCTTCACGTCGATGATCCGCGCGGTCAGCCGGGTGGTCAGTCGATCCTGCCGCTGCGAGTCCCCTTCGCTCTTTAGCTTCTGATCAAAGCGGTAGTTCACGTTCGGCTTGCCGCGATCA
This sequence comes from Phycisphaerae bacterium, assembly GCA_041748515.1. Taxonomy (GTDB): domain Bacteria; phylum Planctomycetota; class Phycisphaerae; order UBA1845; family UBA1845; genus JBGTDB01. Next base: position 2,308 of record JBGTDB010000262.1, on the reverse strand, counting down.
AATGTCGTAGCCCCGAGCCCGCCGTCGATCGGCTTAAAAAACGCATCCAACTGACTCTTGATGTCGAATTGCTTCTTGGTTTCAAGATCCGCGTCGGCTTCCCATTTTCGCTGCTCACGGATGATGATGGTGACTAGATCGCCCGGCTTGAAAGTCTTGGGCAGAATCGGCTTCTCCGCCGTCAGGGCGAATTGTTCGTAGACGTAGTTGCGTGGCCGGGCCGGAGCCTCGCGCGTGGGCAATTGAATGGGCTTGCCGGCGTCTTCTTCCCGCTGGCGCGCTCCCAATGAAGAGGTCTGCGCAACGACCTCGGCGCTCCCCGCGAGAGCCAGGGCGAGCGTGGCGCATGCGATCAGGCGGCTTGTTTTGAAAGCGCCGATGCCAACCCGCCGAGCCTTTTGAGTTTCAACTTGCAGATGTTTCATCATGGTTTGCCTCCCGCGGCCAGCCTTGGGCTGCTGGCCTTGAGCTCGCGCGGACCCACCCTAACTTCGCCGGGACCGGTGACCATGGCGTCGATTTCAGCATGCGCGTCGTCCACGCAGCGCACGCGGATAACATCGCCGAGTCGCCCTTCCTGCGTGGCCTTTCCGGCTGTAATGATGCGGATCGAGCCGGAAACGGAGGTCACGTTGACGAGCTGGCCCCGCAACACCAGCGGCACTTGTTCGAGCACGTCGGCTTCGATCATGGCTCCCGCGGGAATCATGCGTTTGGCCCGCTGTCCGATGGCCTGGGCGGAATCATTGATCCCCAGGTGATCCAGGCGGGTGAAGGTCATGGAAATCAGGTCCACGTCGGCCGGGCTGATGGATGCACCCTGATTGATTGCCCGCCGCGCGACGACGACGCTTCGGCGCATGGCCAACTGCACGACGAGCGGAACCGTCTGGAGCGCGCGGCCGTCGGAGACGACATCAACTTCGAGAGGGACAAGCCCGAGCTGCGGGCCGCCGCGGCGGCGAATGCGAAAATCGAAACCGGGACCGGAGAGGTCAAGCACTTGATCGCTTGTACGATCGAAGGTCAGGTCGGCCTGGCCCGCGTAGCGGGACATCTCGTTATTGAAGAACTCCAATACCGCCGATCGAAGGCTGAGTCTGTCGGAGTCGGACGGATTAGCTGACGACCGTGAGGGCAAATGGCCCGAATCCGGGGCCGCCGCATCGCGGCCCGACGGTTGCGCTGCGGATCGGCTGCTTGCCGAGATTCGCGATTCGAAGGGTCGGTTCGGCGAGTTCGAATGCGCGACCAGGGCCGGTCGTGTCACCGCGCACTCGGTCGAGCCTCGAAGAGTGATAATGGCGAGGTTCGCCCCACTCTCGCCCAGGGCCAATCGAACGGCTTCGATACGTATGATTCTTGATCCGCCGGGCGGCGGGGCTTCGTCGATGACGATGTCGGACAATGCGCGTTCATTCTCGTGGGTAAACCGGCTGAACTCGCAAATGTCGCGCAGGCGAATCTGATCGTCGATCACGACGGCCGTGGACCAGAGCCTGATCGACCCCGCGTCCGCCGCGGCACAAACGCCAAGCGGAAGCAGCAGCCCCAGGGCCAGCGACGATCGCCGCCGGGCGCTCGCCACATACGTCGGCCATGACATCCTCGATCGTATTAAGATGTTGTCGCAATCCTTGCGCCGCATGTCTGCTTCCTGCACGATGGGATTCTGACTGTTGATTCGCGAATTCAGAATCCCGCGATGGCTATTTCGTTCTCGACATTCGCCTCCACTTGGACCGTTAATTCACTCCGTTACGCCGCGCGGGCTGGAGCCCGCGGTTCGTTGCTAGAGCCGACGAAGGTTAGAGACAATCTGGAGCGTCTCGTCGGCGCTCTGGATCGACTGGCTATTCAACTCGAACGCCCGCTGCGTTGTAATCAGGTCGATCAGCTCGCGTACCGGATCGACGTTGCTCATTTCCAAATTCCCCTGACTGATCGAACCGAGGCCGTCGCTTTGCGGCTCGGCGGTGATCGGTGGGCCGGACGCGTCAGTCTCCACGTAGAGATTGCGGCCTATCTGCTTAAGCCCTTCCGGATTTACGAAGCGGGCCAATTCGATCTGGCCAACAGTGGTCAGTGTGCTCGAACCCTGCTGTCGAACGCGAACCTCGCCGTTGCGCCCGACGCTGATGTCGATGGCGTCGGCAGGAATGGCGATCGGCGGTTCGACAACGGCACCGTCGCTATTGCCCAGCACGATGTTGCCTACCGCGTTCTGGGCGAAATTGCCCGCGCGGGTGTAGGCGATGACCTCCGAGCCGTCCTGGATGGTGGTCACCTGGAAAAACCCATCGCCCTC
>JBGTDB010000261.1:0-3175 GCA_041748515.1 Phycisphaerae bacterium | reverse complement strand
ACTGCCACCCAAAGCCATCGACTCAACCATCTACCACAGCCCTGAAACAATCGACAGACCTGCTAGCATACGCGCACCCCGAAAGCTGTCAACTGCCATTTTCTACCGACTCGAATCTCAAATTCGCGGGTCGATCAGCCGACCAGAGCCTTGACTTCTGACTCGGGAACCGGGGCATAGTGAGACGGGGTCATGGCCGAGGTTGCCCGGCCCTGCGAAAGGCTGCGAAGGCGGGTAACATAGCCAAACGTCTGGGAAAGCGGGACTGAAGCCCAGATCACCCGATCCGATCCCCGAACCACGGAATCCCGCACAACGGCCTTCCGGGCGTTCAAATCGCCCATGATAGCCCCCATATATTCGTCAGACGTAACAATTTCGACATCCATGATCGGCTCAAGCAGGACCGGGCCGGCCGACTTCATGGCCTCGTAGAACGCGATCCGGGCGGCATTTTCGAAGGCCAGCTCGGAGCTGTCGGCCTCGCGAAACTCCCCGCCGACGATGGTGGCCTTCCAGTCTATGACCGGATAGCCGCCGAGGATTCCGCTTTGGGCGGCCTCCTTGATCCCTGTTCGGGCGGCTTGAACAAAGGGCCCTGGAATCTGCTCTTCCGAGACGGCCGCGCGGACTTCCTGAGCATGGCCGGCGTCGCCGGCGGGCAAAGGCTCGATTCGCACCGCGACCGCCCCGTGATGGGTTCGACCGCCGATCTGTCGCTCGAATCGGCCTTCTCCCTCGCCGATCCCCCGAACCGTTTCGCGATAGGAAACTCGCGGTTTGCCGACGACAATATCCACCCCCATCTCGGTCCGGACCCGATGGGTCACGACCTCAAGGTGCAGCTCGCCCATGCCCGAAATCAGGGTTTGTCCCGTTTCCTCATTGCTCGTAACGGTCAAGGTCGGATCCTGTCGTGTCAGGGCGCGAAGCGCCTCCAGAAGCTTGTCGCGGTCGCGGCTGGAGCGAGGTTCAACCGAGACACTGACCACGGTTTCGGGGAACTTGATCGATTCGAGAATGACCGGGCGGCGGGCGTCGCACAGGGTATGTCCGGTCAGGGCGTCCCTCGGACCGATCACCGCCACAATGTCCCCCGCCTCGGCCAGTTCAATCTGTTCACGCCGCTTGGCAAACATGCGGTGGATGCGGCTGACATTCTCCTTGACGCCGGTGATGGGATTCAAGAGCCGCATGTTCTGTTTGAGCGTTCCGGAATAGATGCGCAGGAAATAAAGATCGACCGGCTTTTCCGAAATGATCTTGAACACCAGCGCCGCCAACGGACCTTTCGGATCGCAGGGCAGTTCGACCTTGACGCCAGGCTTGGCCGCGTCGTCGGCTTCGATGGGCGGCACGTCAAGCGGACTGGGCAGATAGTCGCAAACGGCGTCGAGCAGACGCTGCACGCCGACAAATTTGAGCGAGCTTCCACAATAAACCGGGGTGATCTGGCGGGCGATCGTCCCTTTACGGATGGCGGTTTTGATTTCGTCGACGCCGGGAGCCTCGTCGTGCAGGTACTTTTCCATGAGCGGCTCGGAAAATTCGCAGGCGGCTTCCAGAAGATCGCGTCGGGCTTGGGCGGCAACGGATGCATACTCAGCCGGAATACCGCGAATCTCAAACGTGGAGCCCATCGCCTCCGGACTGTAATAAACCGCCTTCATTTCCAGGAGATCGATGAGTCCTTCGAATTGATCCGACGCGCCGATGGGCAACTGAATGGGGATCGGGCGGATGGTGAGCCGCTGGCGGATGGATTGCACGGCCGTCTCGAAATCAGCTCCGATGCGGTCCATCTTGTTAATGAAACAGAGTCGTGGAACGTGGTATCGGTCGGCCTGCCGCCAGACGGTTTCGGACTGGGCCTCGACGCCTTCGCGGGCATCGAAGACGGCGACCATGCCGTCAAGCACGCGGAGCGAGCGCTCGACCTCGGCCGTGAAATCGACGTGGCCGGGCGTGTCGATCAGGTTGATCGTATAACCCTTCCACGGGCAGCTTACGGCCGCGGAGTAGATCGTGATGCCGCGTTTTTGCTCCTGCTCATCAAAGTCGGTGACGGTCGTGCCCTCGTCCACGTCGCCCATGCGGTGGGTCTTGCGCGTGTAAAAGAGAATGCGCTCGGTGGTCGTAGTCTTGCCGGCGTCGATATGAGCGGCAATCCCGATGTTGCGAAGAACTGTAAGGTCAATGGACATCGCTAGAGCGACGCTCTGTCGCGGGTTACTCGCCAACTGAAGAGTTCATCCTCGACGCGCACTTTGGCATTCGCCATTCAAGAAAACGAGCCCACCCTTGGTTCTGGATGGGCTCAGCAAAGGATTATTCAGACTAATTACCAGGCAAAGTGGGCGAAGGCCTTATTGGCGTCGGCCATTCGATGGACGTTTTCGCGGGTGGTGACGGCCGTGCCTTCACCCTTGGCCGCGTCGAGGATTTCCTGGGCCAGCGACTCGTGCATGGGGCGGCCCTTCTTGCTTCGGGCGGCCTCCCGGATCCACCGCATGGCCAGCGACTGCTGACGCTTGCGGTTGACGGGCATGGGAACCTGATAATTGCTGCCGCCGACCCGCTTGGAACGGACCTCGACGTTGGGCTTGCAGTTGTTCAGCGCCCGCTCGAATACTTCCAGGGGGGAATCGTCCTTGGCCCGTTTGGCAACCAGGTCCAGCGCGTCGTAAAAAACGCGGGTGGCTGTGCTTTTCTTGCCGTCGTACATGATGCCGTTGACAAACTTGGACACCAGAACGCTGTTGTACTTCGTATCCGGACGAAGCTGATCCGCCGAATTCGTAAACCGCTTATAACCCATCGTGCTTTCAGTCCTATTTCGAAACTCTGTCCTGCTTCGGCGGGTGTCAGCACCCTGAATACCCGCGACATTCAAGGCAACAAAACCGCGCCCTCACAGTCGCGGCCCGCAAAAATCAACTATTCGACTCGCCTGAAGCGCCTCACTTGCGACGCAATCGTTCCCGCCAGAAAAACCTCTACGCCCGTCTTCATCACAAACGGCAGAAACCCGGTGCTGATTGCCAATCCAAGATTCCCGCCGAAAAACATCGTCCGCCAGAGCACGCCAAGGGCGTGAACGCAAAACATTCCCACCGCAGCCGCGAGAACAAGCCGAGCAAAGTTTGCCGACGGCCCACCGCGAAGCCCGGCCACC
>JBGTDB010000260.1:0-6378 GCA_041748515.1 Phycisphaerae bacterium | reverse complement strand
CGCCGGGGGGCGCTGGCCACCTGAATCCCGCCTTGGCGGCTCGCCCGAGCCCCGTCCGCGCAGGCCGGCAATCAGCGCATCGTATTCCGAGGTTTCGTCGTCGTTGGCTGGCGCGGCCTCAACGGCCTCGACGGTCTCGTCTGTTTCATCCAGATCTTTCGGCAGATAACCCGGTTGCCGTGCCAGTTCGAGCTCCGCATTGAAGCTTTCAAGAATCCTGGACTGAAGCATTTCGCGAAACTCGGTCGTGATCGGGTGAGCAATGTCGCGGTGCATTTTGGTCCGCCCGGCGAAGCCGGACGAGCCGTGTCCGCCGTTGCTCTCGGGTGCGTGTCGAGGCGGCGGCAACTTGCTTCCGCACTCGTTGCAAAACCTGGCCTTCAAATGGTTCTTGCTTCGGCATCTTTGGCAGCTCGCGGAAAGTTTTCGCGAAGGCATGGCCACGAACAACCCCTGGCTTCCTTCAACCACTTTCATATCCCGCACGACAAAGACATTGTCCAACGTGATGCTGCAAACAGCCTTGAGTCGGTCATTCGGTTCTTGAATCAACTTGATGCGAACGTCGGTCATTTCCATACCAGAATCCTCACTGAAGAAACTCCACGGGAAATTCCCCAACCGGCGCGGGTACAATGGCGGTTCGCACGGGGCCGAGTTTATGCCGGATCATCGTTTCCGCGTGACCGGCCGATTGGGCTTCATCGAATAACAGGAACATGCCGGAGCCCGAGCCGGTGATGCGTGGCCGGCCGACATCGAGATGCGACACAATATCAAAGACCTCTCGCAATTTCGGGGCGACGCGAAAGACGGCGGGTTCGAGCTGGTTCAGGGTGCAACCGGCGATTTCGTCCGCCGATTGGCTTTGGCAGATTCGCTCGATCGTTCCGGGTGGGATCGTCGTCGAATCTTCGGGTTTCCAGGCGGCGTAGACTTCGGCGGTCGAGACGGGCATCTCCGGCATGACCAACAGGGCAAGCCCCCGCCAGCACATGGTCATGGCTCGCACGATTTCGCCGCGACCTGTCATCAGAGCGCTTGGCAGGTGAAAAAACAACGGCACGTCCGAGCCCAATTCCGCACCGAGTTTTGCCAGCGTCGCCACGGATAAACGAGCATCCCAGAGCCGATTGCAGGCCCGCAGGCAGGCGGCCGCGTCGCTGCTTCCACCGCCAAAACCAGACGCGACTGGAATGCCTTTTTGAAGTTTAATGTGAACCGATGCCGCGCTGCCGGCTGCCTGGGCCAGTCGCCCGGCCGCGCGCACTGCCAGATTTTCAGGGGTTGAAAGGAACGGATCGGAGCAGTCAATGCTTGCAATGTCGCCGTTTGCGCGGCTGCAATACAGCTCGTCGTACAATCCGACGCCAACAACCAGAGAGCGAATCTCGTGAAACCCATCGGGCCGCTTGCCCAACACTTCGAGCGTGAGATTGATTTTGGCGGGCGCGCGGGTGGTGCAGGATTGAATGTCGCTATTCTTGGCCGGCGTAAGCACAGGTGCGGTCATCACACGGTTGGAATGCCGACAATTCTGATTGAAAACAAACCCAAGCCCGGCGACAAACCCGGTAAAGCCGGGCTCAACGGGGCTTCACCCGTGAGCAATTCCGCCTGATTGTCGCCCCCCGGAGTCCGTCAGCCGCAAGACAACGCATTCAAGTCTGGGACATTTAAGTCCAATGGGGCGCCAAGCGGACACTCAACAGGACAGAGCCTATAGCAGCTTTGCCAACTGTCAACCTTTGTTCGGGCGACGGGCGATCCCGCGCCAATCTCCCTTTAGGAGCTCAATGAGTAGGACTGGGCTCTCGCGATACAGAAGTCACAGGCCGCGCAGAAGGCCGGTGGCATTCGACGGGTTACTGTTTCTCGATTCGGTCCCGACCGGACATGTACGGCCGGAGCACAGGGGGGACCGTCACAGTGCCATCGGCATTCTGATTTAGCTCTAAAATGGGTATCAGAATTCGCGGAGAGGCAATGACCGTGTTGTTCAGGGTGTGACAAAAGTGCGTTTTCTTCGCACCGTCGCGATAGCGAAGTCGAAGCCGCCGAGCCTGGAATTCGTAAAACCGCGAGGCGGAGTGCGTTTCGCCGTAAGACTTTCTCGAGGGCATCCAGGTTTCGATGTCGAATTTCTGAACCTGGCCCATGCCCAGGTCGCCGGAACACACGTTGACCACGCGATAGGGAAGCCCCAAGGCCCCAAGCACGTCCTCGGCGTTTTGCAGTATGTCGGCGTGCCAGCGCTTGCTCTCCTCGCGGTCGTTGCGGCAGAGGATGACCTGCTCGACCTTGTCGAACAGGTGAATGCGGTACAACCCGGCGGTGTCCTTGCCGGCCGCACCGGCCTCGCGGCGAAAGCAAGTGCTGGTGGCGCATAGCCGTATGGGCAGTTCGGATTCGGCCAGTATCTCGTCGCCGTGGTAGGCGGTCAGCGGCACCTCGGCCGTGCCTACCAGTGACATGGCGTCCCGCTCGCACAGGTACGCCTGGTCCCGGCCCGTAGGAAAATAGCCGGTGCCATACATGACGTCCTCCTTGACCAGAACCGGCACGGTCATGGGCACAAAACCGCGCTGAACCATAAGATCCTGGGCGAAGCGAAGGACGGCCTGATGCAGCAGGGCACCGTCGCCCCGGAGCACGTAGTTCCGCGAGCCGGCCAGCTTGACGCCGCGTTCGATATCGAAAATGCCCAGTTCCTGGCCGAGTTGGACGTGATCCCTGGGTTCGAATTCGAATTGTCGCACCTCGCCGACCTTTCGAAGCTCGATGTTTTCACTCTCGTCCTTTCCGACCGGGACGACTGGGTCGGACGGCTGGGGAATAGTGAGCATCAATTCGTCGAACTCGGCAAGGATCGGCCCTTCGGAGTCTTCAAGCTGTCTTATTTTTGGTTTCAGATCGGTGAGCTCGGCCTGTATGCGGTCGGCCTCGGCTTTGATCTGATCGGCGGACTTCCCTTCGCTGATGGCGCGCTTGTAGCCCGGCGAGTTAGGATTTCGAAGCAAGCCGACAAGCTGCCCGCTCTCTTTGACACTCTCGCGGAGGGAATCGAGCTCGGACTGCAACGCGCGTCGATTGCGATCGACCTCGATCAACCGGTCCACGTCGCAAGCGATGCGCTTGTCGGCGGCTGATTTCCTGATGAGATCCAGGTTCTCACGAATGAACTTGATGTCGAGCATTTTACCGTCCGGGCTGTTTTCGTCTGAAAGAAAGAGGCTATTTCCCGGTTTCTTCGATAGTTGTCAAGCATTGCACCCATTAACATGCCATTTGGTGCCTCGTCGTGTTTCATGAACCCTTTAAGCATTCGCCAGCGACATAGACCGCCGCCGGCAGTTGATCGCATTCCAGCAATGCCCGTATCGCGCTTGCATTATCGAGTGGGTTGAGAGGGACGATACAGAAGTCAGCGAACTTGCCCGGAGCGATCGAGCCGACCGATGCCGACAGGCCCATCGCTTCAGCTCCATTGATCGAGGCCATTTTCAAGAGTTGCGCTGGGGAGATCCCGCAGCCGGATCGGTTCAGGAATCGCAACTCATCGAGAACGGACAACGATGGATTGGAGGCCAGGCTGTCGGTGCCAATGCAGACGTTTACGCCGGCCGCGAGCATGTCAGCGAATCGATGCGGCGGATGGCCGAAGGCGTGGTGCGTTCGTGGGCAGAACGCCACGCTCGCGCCGCTCTCGGCGATGGCCTGGACCTCTTCGTCATTGACAAAGTTGCAATGAATCAGGATCGTTCGTCGCGAAAGCAGGCCTGCTCGGCGAACAACTTCAAGCGGGCGCGTTCCGGAAATGGGAATACGATCATCCCAAATGCCAATGGTGCGAAGAAAATTGGCCAGCCCGCCGGAGCCGCTTAGGGTAAACGCGACTTCATCCGACGATTCGGCCAGGTGAAGGGCCAGCGGCAGGTCGCGCTCGGTTGCGACGATGGCGCACTGCCGCAACCCGTCCGGCTCGACGTTGTATGGCGAATGCGGCGACAGACCGATTCGAAGGCGCTCGGAGGCGTGATCAGCCTCCAGAGCGGTCGCCAGCCGATCATGAAACAGGCCGCGGCGATTGCCGACACTGATTACTTCGCCGAAAGACACGCAGCGAAGCGGCGACGCGGCGAGTATCGGCCGCGACCAGCGCGGCGAGCGGGTAATGTCTCCGACGGTTGTAACGCCCGCGGCCATCGATTGACGGATTCCCGCCCGGCACGCCTCGGCCACTTGGTGCTGCGTTGGAGGCTCGCGAAGGAATTCGCCGGCAACCTGCGATAGCCAGTCCGGGAAGGAAGCCGCGGGATTGAAACGCCCGGCGTGAAGGCTCAGCTCCAGGTGCGTGTGGGCGTTGACCAGGCCGGGGAGAATGGCCGCGTCTTCGTAGTCGATGACCGTCTCGCCGGGCGATCGGGCCACTTCGCGGCGCGGAGCGACTTCAACGATTCGTCCGCCTTCGATACGGACGGCACCCCCCTCGATCTCCGGCCGATCGACGGGAACTACGTATCGGGCGGCGAGAATCATGACGGCCGCGGCTCTGTGGGCGCGTCCCGTTCGAATTCTACAAACGCGCCGTCGCGCACAAAGCCGATCCTTTCCAGTGATTCAATCCGTTGCCGATCGTCGGCTTCGACTTGCATCAGGACGCGGCGAAACTCAAGTCGGCGGGCCATGCCAATAACGTGCGACAGAAGCGCGTCCTGTGTGCCCGCCGCCTCAAAACCCGAAAGAACGGCGAGGTCGATGATCCGGGCGAAATCGCCCACCTGGTAGAGTGCCGCCCTTCCGGCGGGTTTGCCGTCAACCGTGGCGACGAACATGTCGAGCTGCGGATCGTCAAGCCGCTCCAGATAGGCTTCGGATAGCGATTGGCGAAGCGCCGGATCCTTCGGCACTGTCGCCTCGACGAAGGTTTTCTGAAACGCGGCCCGCATGGCCCGGGCGGGGAGCACCCGAACTTTCGGCGTCTCGGAAAACGCGTGCCATTGGGACAGGGCCAGTGCCGCCAGATTCCGACGCCGAAAACCGCGAGCTTCGAGAAACCCCGAGAGCTGCTCGCTCGCACAACTACCGGCAGATCCGGGATTAAGGGGGCCATGCCCCCCGGCCGGTGCCCAACGATGACAGGAAAGGCTCTTTTCGGCGAAGAAGTGCTCGGCTTGTTCAAAAGCGACGGTAATCTGCGTCGGGTCTTCGATCCAGACTTCCCGGAACTGATTGGCCTCGGGGAGCGCGGCAAACCGGGTGCTGTAATAGGCGATACCGAAGTCGAGCGTTTCTTTCTCGCAGAGTTCGCCGCAAAACGCCTGGGTCGATCGCAGCAGCGAGCTGACCGTGCTGTGTTCCATGGCTCATCCTCGTGCCGCGGCCGCAATCGGGGGAACCGCGGCGTGGTGCGATGTCAGGCATTGATACTTATGGGCGATCGAGAGGAGTTTCGCTTCGCCGAACGGGGGGGCCATAAGCTGCATTCCGATCGGAAGCCCATTCGCATCAAACCCGCAGGGGATGCTAAGGGCGCAGTGCCCCGCAAGATTGGCCGCGATGGTATAAATATCCCCCAGATACATGGCCAGCGGGTTGTCGGATTTCTCGCCAATGGGAAACGCCGTGGTCGGGGCGACCGGCGACACAATCGCATCCACCCGCTCGAACGCCCGCTCGAAATCCTGAGCGATCAGGTTTCGCACTTTCAGGGCCTTGAGATAATACGCGTCGTAATATCCGCTGGACAGGGCGTAGGTTCCGAGCATGATCCGGCGGCTGACTTCCGGGCCGAAGCCCTCGCCGCGCGAGCGGGAATACATGTCGTGAATGTCCGATGGCCGTTCCGCCCGGCGGCCGAATCGAACGCCGTCAAACCGTGCCAGATTGCTCGAGGCCTCGGCCATGGCGATCGTGTAGTAACAGGGGATGCCGACCTTCATGTGCGGCATGTCGATGGTCTCAATCGTGGCGCCGTTTTGCTCCAGCAGAACGATCGCGTTTTGAACCGCATCGCGCACCGCCGGGTCGCATCCCTCTCCGAAATATTCGTCGCTGACGCCCAGGCGGACGCCGGTTAGAGGCGCCGCGCCCTCACGCTCGATGGTGGTCGAAGGTCCGCGCGGACTAAAGCCCGCGGTTCGCGTCAGCGCTGCGAGATAATCGGGCACCGGTTCGTTCGCGCACGTTGAGTCGCAGGGGTCGTGGCCGGCGATAACGCCCAGCAGTAGTGCCGCGTCGCGAACGTCTCGCGTGATCGGTCCGATCTGGTCGAGGCTGCTGCCGAAGGCCACCAGCCCGTATCGCGACACCCGGCCGTAGCCGGGTTTTAGCCCCACCACACCGCAAAACGAAGCGGGCTGCCGAACGGAGCCACCC
>JBGTDB010000259.1:0-9499 GCA_041748515.1 Phycisphaerae bacterium | reverse complement strand
ATTGGTCAATGTAATACGCCCGAGCGCGCGCCTCGCGCGTTATCAAGTCGTTGATTGGATTTCGTTCACGCGTACAGAAAAAGGAAAGATGCCCGCGAAAAAGCGCCCGTACGAAACAAACCCAGTTACAAAACTCGTAACCTATTGCAAACAAAGAACTTACGATCGAATGGCCGAATCCGAGCAAAGCCAGTTACACGGGTTTGAAACCCAGTTACACGCGGTTTGAGAGGGATTACGCGCATTCGAAAGCCAGTTGCGCAGTCGCCATACTTGCCCAATGCGGCCTCAGAAGACGACTCAGCCGCCTACGCCACCTGCTTGCACACCTTCTGCGCCGCATCGGTCAGGTCGGTGGCGGGGACCAGTTGGGGAATGGCCGCGTCCTTCAAGAGCTGCCGGGCGCGGTCCACGTTGGTGCCTTCCAGGCGCACAACCACCGGCACCTTGAAGCCCACCTCCTTGGCGGCGGCGATCAGGGCCTCGGCAATCGTGTCGCACTTGGCGATGCCCCCGAAGATGTTGACCAGAACGCCCTTTACCCGACTGTCGGAGAGAATGATGCGGAAGGCCTCGATCGCCCCGTCGCGCGTGACCGAGCCCCCAACGTCGAGAAAGTTGGCCGGCTCGCCGCCGTGCAGCTTGATGATGTCCATGGTCGCCATGGCCAGCCCGGCCCCGTTCACCAGGCAGCCGATGTTGCCGTCGAGGGCGATGTACGAAAGGTTGTGCTCCTTGGCCCGAAGCTCCATCGGATTTTCCTCCGATGGGTCGAACATCTCCTTCAATCGCTCATGGCGGAAGACCGCGTTGTCGTCGAAATTGATTTTGGCGTCGATGGCCAGAATCTTCCCGTCCTTTGTGCGGACCAGCGGATTGATCTCGGCCAGGGAGCAATCATATTTGTAGAACACGCCGGCCAGCCCGGTGATCACCTTTTGCGCGGCGGCAAGCTGCTCCTTGTCGGTCAGACCCAGCGCGGCCGCGAGCTGTGCCGTCTGAAAGTCGAGCAGGCCAAGGTGAGGGTGAAGCCACTTTTTGATGATCGCGTGCGGATTGCGCTTGTTCACCTCTTCGATTTCAACGCCTCCCTCCTGCGAGACCATGACCACCGGACACCGCCTGGCCCGATCGACGACGACGGCCGCGTAGTATTCCCGGTCGATATCAACGGCCGCGGCAATCAGTAATCGCTTGACCTCGATGCCCTCCGGGCCGGTCTGCGGCGATATCATCCGGTTGCTGAGCATGAACTTCGCGGCCTCGCGGACCTGGTCGGCGGTGTCGCAAAGCTTGACGAATCCAGCCTTGCCACGCCCGCCGGCGAAGACCTGGGCCTTGACCACGACCCGCCCACCGATGGACTGGTAGGCATTCAGGGCCTGTTCGACGCTGGAGACGACCTTGGATGGCGGAACCGGAACACCCGCCTCGGCGAGCAGCTCTCGAGCCTGGAATTCATGGACTTTCATGGGGCGATTATCTCCGTTGTCGTTTCATACAAATTGTTGTCCCGCCAAAGACGAGATCGCGAATCGGCCGTTGCCGTCTCCGAGCCGCGACCACGAGGGGCGCGGTTGACCGCGCTCGTGAATCCAACTGCGTTGAGGCCCGGCGGCGTCGGGGCATCTTCTGGATTGTGTAATTCATTGTCAAATTCGGCGTCGGCGTTGGGAAATGGTATGATTGCACACGGCGCGACTTTGGAGTTTGAGATCCGTCGGGGGCGTCGCTTCGCCCCATTGATTGCCAGGGAGGTTCTGATGCATCGACCGGTACCCGACGTGTTGGCCATGCTGGTTTGCGACCAGATCATCACCGATCGGCTGACGGGCAAGCAATCGCTGATCGGCATGTTCAGCAAGGTTCACGCGGTGGCGTTTCCGGCGACGCATCCGCAGCTCTGCGTGTTCGTGGCCTTAACCGACGGCCACGGCAAGACGGACCTGTCCATTCGAATCGTGGACGCCAATGACGCCCGGCCGCCGATCGTCGAGGGCAAGGGCACGGTCGAATTCAAAAACCCTCGGGCCATCGCCAACCTCAGCCTGCAATTTCACGGGCTGACCTTTAGCGAATCAGGTGAGTATCGCGTCCAGCTCTGGTCAGGAGTCGAGTTGTTGCGCGAGGCGCGGCTCGAACTGGTGCAGATTCAACCGCGCCCCTTTCCGCCTTCCGCGGAGTCCGGCGAATTATGACAGGCGATCCGAGCCGCGACCGTTAGGGAGCGGTTTTTGCACGAGCGAATCTCGCGATGTCGGATAACTATTCGAGGCCGTGCTCACCCAGCCAGCGTTCGGCGTCGATGGCCGCCTTGCAGCCCATGCCCGCGGCGGTGACGGCCTGGCGATAGACACTGTCTACGCAGTCGCCCGCGGCGAAGACGCCGTCGACGCTGGTCGTTGAACGATAGGGATCCTTGAGCTTGATGTATTTCTTCGCGTCGAGCTCGAGCTGGCCCTCAAGAAATGCCGTCGCGGGCGAGTGGCCAATAGCCATGAACAGACCGCCGAGTTTGATCTCGGATTCCTTATCCGTTTCCGTGTCTTTCAGCTTTACGGCGTCGATCATCTTGTCACCGATCACGTCCACGACGACCTTGTTCCACAACATTTCTATCTTGGGGCTGTTCAGGGCCCGCTCGGCCATGATCTTCGAAGCTCGCAGCTCGTCACGGCGATGAATCATGTAGACCTTAGAGGCGAACTTGGTCAGATACGTCGCCTCTTCGACAGCCGAGTCGCCGCCGCCGACGACGCCGAGTTCTTTGTCGCGAAAGATGGGCAGCGCCCCGTCGCACACGGCGCACGCGCTGACTCCCCCGCCGCTTCGAGCAAGCCGTTGTTCGTTTTCCAGACCAAGCCAGTTGGCCGTCGCCCCGGTGGCGATAATGACCGAGTGAGCCAGATACTCCGTGTCATCTTCGCCGATGACCCGGATCGGCTTCTTCGACATATCAACCCGCTTGCAGTCGTGATACGTATAGCTGTGCCCGTCGTCGGCGTCGGAGACGTCGGGCTCAAAGCCGTTGTCGGTAACGATTCGCGTGCCGAACCGAACGGCCTGCTGCTCGAAATAGCTCATCATCTTCGGCCCGGTGACGCCCTCGGGAAATCCGGGGTAGTTCTCGACTTCGGTGGTCATCATGAGCTGACCGCCGGGGAGAATGGTGGTCGGAATGCTCTTGGGGCGGCCGGCAAATACCAGCGGATTCAGGTTAGCCCGGGCGGCGTAAATCGCGGCAGTCCAGCCGGCCGGTCCGGAGCCGATAATGATAACCTTTTCGACATTGTTCTTTTCCGACATCTTGCAAGCTCCAGAAATCGCGAATGTACCGAGTTTAATGGCGTGAGATCGCGCCGCGTTGTATGATAATGTATCCGCGGCCGACGGCCAGTTCCGGGCCGCGTATATTGAAATGTACGTGTTGAGCGGATGACGAGTTTTGCGAGGCGAGCTGGATGGCGACGAAACAGGCGAATGCACTGACGCAGTGGGCTCCGGTGGTGCTGATTCTGGGCGTCCTGGCGTTTTATTTCTATGGAATGCGGCCGGCCGCCCCGGCACCTGGTTGGGAAGATGATCTCACGGCCGCGGTCGAGCTGGCCAAGACTTCCGGGAAAAAACTTGTTCTGGCGTTTCACTCCGAAGGTTGCCCGCCGTGCAAAGCGATGGACCGGACGGTGCTACGATCGGAAGAAGTGCAAACCGCCCTGCGACCGTTTGTTCCGGTGCGGGTGGACGCTCACGAGGCTCAGGACGTTGCCGCGCGGTACGGGGTCTTCGCGACGCCGGCCTATGTCATTATTCAACCGGACGGCACGCCAATCGGCCGGGCCGACGGGTTCATTTCCGCCGAACAGTTCGTGGTATTCCTGAGCCGGGCGTCGTAGGCGCCGATTCTCCGCGATCTTTGACTAACCGGTGCGGAATAAGAGCGGATCATCGCCGCCCGGGAAATTCTCTAACTTTCCCGCACGTCGTCCAGGCACCGCCTTATCGACGTGGGTTCATTTCCTCGTGTCGTGGTGTGCTTTGCCGGCTCCCAAGCCATCCTCTCTTGTAAAAAACCAACAGCATTCCCCCCGCGATTCCCAACATCCCGGCAAGCACCGTGAAGTAAGCCCAGTGCCATCCAAGTTCGGGCATATACTCGAAATTCATCCCATATACGCCCGCCAGAAAAGTCAGGGGAATGAAGATCGTGGCCACCAGTGTAAGAACCTTGACAACTTCGTTCTGGCGATTGCTCACCGATGCAAGATGGACGTCCATCAGTCCCCAGACCATTTCACGGTACGTCTCGAGCACGTCGATAATCTGCACGCAATGGTCATAGCAATCGCGAAGGTGCAGTCGCGTTTCGCTGCCGATCAGCGGACTCGGATCGCGGATCATGGAATTGATGGCGTCCCGTTGGGGCCAGATCGCCCGCCGAAGGTCGAGCAACTCGTGCTTAAAGACTTGAATCTCGCGCACGACATCCGGGCCAATGCTTTCTGCCGTGCGCACTTCGAGCTGCTCAATGTACTCGCCCAATACTTCAAGTATGGGATAGTAACCGTCGATGATCGCATCCCAGATGGCATAGGCCAGATAGTCCGGTCCGGAAGCGCGCATCGCACCACCGCCCTTTCGGAGGCGATTGCGGACGGGATCGAGCACATCGCCGGATCTTTCCTGAAACGTGATGACATAATTTCGGCCGACGAACAAGCTGACCTGCTCAGTTGAGAATGATGCGGGAGGCTCGGGTTTGCCCATCCGGGTGACGACAAAATTATGTTCTTCGAAAAGTTCGACCTTCGGCCGCTGCGGCACGTTCACTACGTCGGCCAAAGCCAAGGGATGGATACTGAAAATCTCGCCGATGACCTTGAGGACCTGCTCGGAGCCAAGCCCCTGTATATCCACCCAGAACTTGCCTTCGTCTCCCGTTAGACCCCTCAGATCCGCAGGGTCGATGACCTCTCGCTCATGAAAATGATCCGGGCCATACTCGATGACGCGAAGGACCGGCTTGGGCATCTCGCTGTTGACGGCGAGCGTTCCGGGCTGCGAGCCCGGCGGCGGGTTGTGCTTCCGAAATCGGATTCGCTTGCGGTGCTTCTTGCTCAAGGTATTCTCGCAACAACCATTTTTCGAATCCAGAAACCAGTCCCCGTCACGAATTCAGCAGCCGCACGACATGCAGGGCGACACTTTCGCTCAGGGCCTTCAGGTCGTAGCCGCCTTCGAGGATGCTGACCAGTCTGCCGTCGCAGTGCCGTTTAGCCATGGCGACCAGCTCGTCGGTCATCCAGCCGAAGGAATCGGTCTCCAGCTCCAGCGGGGCCAGGGGGTCGGCCTTGTGGGCGTCGAAGCCGGCGGAAATCAGCACGAACTGGGGCGAATAGTCCTCGACGGCCGGGATCACAATTTCGTCGAACGCTTTCCTCCAAGCCTCGTCGCGGCCGGGCGGCAGAATCGGAATGTTGATTGTATAACCTTCGCCCGGACCCTTGCCCCGTTCTTCCGCGTAGCCCGTGCCGGGATAAACGATGCCGGGGTGGCCGTGGAGGCTAATGAAGAGCACGCGCGGGTCGGACTCGAAGGAATGCTGCGTACCGTTGCCGTGATGTACATCCCAGTCAAGGATGAGCACGCGGGACAGCCCGTGATCTTCGATCAGGTGCCGGGCCCCGATGGCCACGTTATTGAACAAGCAGAAGCCCATCGAGGCGCTTCGCTCGGCGTGGTGGCCGGGGGGGGACGGACGGCGCAGAAGGCGTTCTGAACCGTTCCTGCCATGACCGCGTCGACAGCCGCGATCGTAGCGCCCGTCGCAAGTTGGGCAATTTCGAAACTTTCCGGGCAGATTGCGCTGTCCGGAACGTCGATGTAGCGACGGCCATCTTCGCACGCCTTGCGGACACGATCGATGTACGTCTCGTCGTGATTGCGCCGCACAAGAGCCATGTCCACGGGGTTGAATTTGATGGGCGAACAGGCGGAATCGAGGCCCCGCTCTTTCAGCGCCGACGCGATCCGGGCCAGCCTCTGGGGCCGTTCGGGGTGGCCCGAACCGGTGTCGTGCCGCTTAAAGCGATCGTCCTGAATGAGTCCGGTTCTTGTCAATTCGTTTGCCTCGAAATCCGCCCGAAAGGGCCGATCGTTGAGCTCAATCTTAGCCTAGTGGAATTCTCACCACCTTGCCAGAAGCGCCCGAATTGTTGATGCCGGAATAGGGAAACGGAGCGGCCCGAGTGTCGAATCCGGTTCGCGACCGTTATTCCGCATTCTGCATTCATCATTCTTTGCGTATAATCCCGCCCGTGATTTCCCGACTTCATAGCGTTGCATTCAACGGCATAGAGGCCGTGCCGGTTGAGATCGAGGTCGATGTCAACCGAGGCGGGTTCGCCAATGCGGCGGTGGTCGGGCTTCCGGACCCGGCGGTCAAGGAAAGCATCGAGCGCGTCCGCAGTGCACTCGAGAATTCGGGCTTCGAATTTCCCCGCTACCGGACGGTAATTAACCTTGCGCCGGCCGATTTGCGCAAGGAAGGGCCGATCTTTGACCTTGCCATCGCTCTCGGTGTCGGCGTTTCGCACGGCACCATCATCGCGGAGCGGGCCAACGAATTCCTGATCGCGGGCGAACTGGCTTTGGACGGGCGGGTTCGTCCGGTGAAAGGGGCTCTATCGGCAGCCTTGCTAGCCAAATCGGAAAAGCGGCGGGGAATCGTGCTGCCCATGGAGAATTCGGCCGAAGCGGCTGTCGTGGACGGCATCGAGGTCATTCCGGTCGCCTCGCTAACCGAGGCCATCGGCTTTCTTTCCGGGGAGCTTCCGATCGAACCGGTCGCGGTCGACTTGCAAGCGGTGTTCGAGTCGGCCTCACAATACGAATATGACTTCGGCGACGTGCGCGGCCAGGAGCATTCGAAGCGGGCCCTGACCATCGCGGCCGCGGGACGGCACAACGTGCTGATGATCGGTCCGCCGGGCAGCGGCAAGACCATGTTGGCCAAGCGACTTCCGACCATTCTTCCACCGTTGTCGCTTGAGGAGTCGCTTGAAACCACGCGAATCCACTCCGTTGCGGGCGAGCTGAAGCCGCGGGTGGCGCTGCTGGCAACCCGGCCGGTGCGAACCCCGCATCACTCGGCGAGCACGCCGGCGCTGGTCGGCGGCGGAACGATTCCCAAAGCGGGCGAAGTTTCGCTGGCCCATCACGGCGTCTTGTTTCTCGACGAATTTCCCGAGTTCTCACGAAATTCGCTGGAGGCCCTGCGGCAGCCGCTTGAAGACGGCGAGATCACGATCGCGCGATCACACACGACGACGAAGTATCCGGCCTCGCTCATGCTGGTGGCGGCCATGAACCCCTGCCCTTGCGGATACTTTTCCGATCCGCGAAAGGCATGCAAGTGTACGCCGCTGCAAATCGAGAAATACCTGGCTCGAATCAGCGGGCCGTTGCTCGACCGGATCGACATTCACATCGAAGTTCCCGCGGTGCCGTTTTCGGAGCTGCGCAGTTCGCGCGATGGCACGCCTTCGTCCCAGATGCGTGAAAGAGTACAGGCGGCCGGGCGCCGCCAATTGGAACGCTTCGGCGGGCGGACAACGGTGAGCAACGGAAAAATGAGCGGTCGGCAGATGCGAGAGTTCTGCAAGCTGGACGATGCGGGTGAGATGGTGTTGCGGCAATCGCTCAACGAGCTCGGCCTGTCCGCCCGGGCTCACGACAAGATTCTTCGGGTGGCCAGGACGATCGCCGACTTGGAAGAACGAGACGACATTTCCGCCGAACACGTCCTGGAAGCCGTGCAATATCGCCGGCTCGACCGCAAATTCTGACGGCCTGCGACGCCTATGTTCCTTGCCATTCCGAGCCGGCAACCCGGCCGGTCAATTGAATGGGCACCGGCTCGCCGTCCTCGGCCAGCCCCGGTATCATCCACCGGTTGAAGTTGCGCCTGTTGTGTGTCCGGGCTTGGGGCTGTGGTGTTCCCCGTTTTGGCCTTAAAGAAGGGATCTGGCACGGATCATGCAGGGCATTCATTGTGTCAAGCTGAGTACTATAAAAGTGATTGGTTAAGTTTTCGCGGAAGTCCTGCTCAAGAAGGAGCCTGATCGATGTCCGGCATGAACCCATTTGCAATCGCCCAGCAACAGTTAGACGAGGCGGCGGATCGACTTGGTCTCGACGCGGCAACCCACGAGTTGCTCCGGTGGCCGATGCGAGAGTATCACTTCACGCTTCCGGTCAAGATGGACAACGGCGCCACCCGGATCTTCAAAGGGTATCGCGTTCAATACAACAACGCTCGCGGTCCGACCAAGGGCGGCATCCGGTGGCATCCCGAGGAGACGATCGATACGGTTCGTGCCCTGGCCGCGTGGATGACGTGGAAGACCTCCGTTGTTGATATTCCGCTGGGCGGCGGTAAGGGCGGCATCGTTTGCAACCCCAAGGAAATGTCCAGCGCGGAAAAGGAGCGGCTGGCCCGGGCCTACATCCGCGCCGTCGGTCGCGAGTTGGGCGTGCATCGCGACGTGCCCGCTCCGGACGTTTATACCACGCCGCAGATCATGGCTTGGATGATGGATGAGTATGAGACGCTGATGGGTTATTCGCATCCCGGGGTCATTACCGGAAAGCCGCTTTCTGTCGGCGGATCCGAGGGTCGCGGCGACGCCACGGCCCGCGGCGGGGTGTACATCGTTCGCGAAGCGGCCAAGTCGCTCAAGATCGATCTGGCCAATGCCTCCTATGCCATTCAGGGATTCGGCAACGCGGGCCAGTTCGCCGCGACGCTCCATCCGGAGATTCTGGGCGGCGGACGACTGATCGCCGCTTCCGACTCGCGCGGAGGCGTGATCAACAAGGACGGCATGGACCCGCAGGCGCTGGTTCGACATAAACTGGAAACCGGAGCGGTGGCTGGTTTTCCGGGTACGAAGCCCATCTCGAACGAGGAAATCCTCGAGCTTCAATGCGACGTGCTCTATCCGTCGGCGCTGGAGGGGGCGATTACGGCCAAGAACGCTCCGAATATCAAGGCCAGGCTGATCTGCGAACTGGCCAATGGCCCCACCACGCCCGAAGCGGACAAGATTCTATTCGAAAAGGGTGTTTTCGTGCTGCCCGACTTCCTGGCCAACGCTGGCGGCGTGACCGTCTCGTACTTTGAGCAGGTGCAGAACACGTATAACTATTACTGGCCGTTGGACGACATCCATGAGCAACTCGACCGGAAGATGACATCCGCGTATCACTCGGTCTATGAAATGAGCAAGAAAGCCCGCGTCCACAACCGCCTCGCGGCCTACATGGTCTCGGTCTCCCGCGTGGCCGAAGCATGCAAGATTCGTGGATGGGTGTGAGTGGGAGACAAGAAACTGGAGACTAGAATCCGGAAGTAAGTGCCTCAACACAGCTGATTTTAAGGATTCCAAGAACCGCTCCCTGTCGGTCGCGCCTTGAAAAAGGCGACCGAGGATCCGCCATC
>JBGTDB010000258.1:0-5985 GCA_041748515.1 Phycisphaerae bacterium | reverse complement strand
TCCGTGCGTTATACGGCGGAATATCACACCCTTGTAACTCTTCCGGAAGTGAGGAGGCGGTTTGCCCCGACGGTTTGTCAACGAATTAAAGGCCGGCGAACGCATCGAGGACGAAGTCTTCCTGATTCGCTCCAAGGACTTGCGGACGACGACCAGCGGGGGCCTGTATATCCACGCGATTCTGATCGACCGCACCGGCCATCTGGTCGCGAGGATGTGGCAGGCGACCGAGGAGATTTTTCTCTCCATGCCCGAGAGCGGTTTCATGCGGTTCAAGGGCCGCACGGAAAACTACAAGGGCAACTTGCAGTTCATCATCGACGCCTGCCGTCCGGCCGAGCCCGGTTCTTATGAAAGCGGCGACTTTCTGCCCACGACAAAAAACGACGTGGGCCAGATGTGGAAGCGGGTGGTCGAGATTCTCAATGGCGTGAAGGATCCCAATCTGGCGGCCCTGTTGCGAGAGTTTCTCGCGGACGAGGCGATGATGGAACGATTCCGCCGGGCCCCGGCCGCATCGGCCATGCACCACGCCTATGTGGGCGGATTGCTCGAACACACGCTCGCGGTGCTCGAATTGGCCCTCCTGGTCATCCCCCGCTACCCGAAGCTGAGCCTCGACCTGGTGCTGACCGGCGTGTTTCTTCATGACATCGGCAAGTCGGCCGAGCTGTCGTTCGAACCCACCATCGCCTATACGGACGACGGTCAGTTGATCGGCCACATCACCCAGGCCGTTTTGTGGATCGAGAAGAAGGCCGACGCGGCGGCGACGAAGACCGGTAGCCCGTTCCCCGATCAGGTTCGGTGGCTGCTCCAGCACATCGTCCTGAGCCATCACGGCCGGTACGAGTTCGGCAGTCCCAAGCTTCCGGCCATCCCCGAGGCCGCGGCGATTCACTATCTGGACAATCTCGACGCGAAGGTGACCATGTTCCTCGCCGAGGTTGAAAACGACCGCGACCCGGCCGCAACGTGGACCAATTATAACAAGGCCCTGGAGACCAAGGTCTATAAACCCGACGTGATGGGCACGCGGGCAACCGGCTAAGCCGGGATTAAGCGGGCAATGCCCGCGACCTGATTCGTAGCGACGACCATGCGATACACGCAACTGACCGAAGACAACGTCAAGACGATGCTCGACACGATTGGCGCCGAGCGCATCGACGATCTGTTCAAGACCATTCCCGCCGCGCTTCGGCGAAAGGAACCGCTGAGCCTGCCGAAGGGAATCAGCGAGCTGGAATTGCTCGCCGACACCGAGAGTCTTGCCCGGCTCAACCGGAGTTGCGAGCAGTCGATTTGTTTTATGGGCGGCGGGGCGTACGACCATTTTATCCCCACGCTGGTGGACGCCGTGGCCTCGCAAACGGAGTTTCTGACTGCGTATACGCCCTACCAGGCCGAGGCCTCGCAGGGCATTTTGCAACTGTTTTACGAATTCCAGACGATGATCTGCCAGCTGACCGGCATGGATGTGGCCAACGCTTCGCTCTACGAAGGGGCGACGGCCGTGGCTGAGGCCGTGTTGATGGCCTTGTCCGCGACGCGGCGTCGGCGGGTCCTCGTGATTGAGTCGGTTCATCCCGATACCAGGACCACGCTCGCCGCGTACATGCGACAGCAGGAAGCCGACGTCGTATCCATTCCCCTGGCCGACGGCGTGGCCGACGAGGGTGCGCTGCGCAAGGCGCTCAACGGCGATACGGCGGCGGTTATCGTTCAATCGCCGAACTTTTTCGGGTGCGTCGAGCGGCTCGACCGGATGATTCCATTGATCCACGAGCACGGAGCCCTGGCGATTGTGTCGGTCGATCCGATTTCCTGCGGAATGCTCAAGTCGCCGGGCGCGCTGGGGGCGGATATCGTCGTCGGAGAGGGGCAGCCGCTGGGTATTCCGCTTCAATATGGCGGACCGTACCTGGGTCTGCTGGCGACCCGAGAGCAGCACCTTCGGCGAATGCCCGGCCGCGTGGTGGGCATGACGACGGATGCACAGGGCAGGCGGGGCTATTGCCTGGCCTTGCAGACCCGCGAACAGCACATCAAGCGCGAGCGGGCCACCAGCAACATCTGCACGAATCAGGGATTGCTCGCCATCCGCGCCGCGGTCTACATGGCCGCCATGGGCAAGAGCGGGATTTCCGAAGTGGCCAGTCAATGCTATGACCGGGCCCACTATGCCGCGTCGCGCATCGCGAAACTCGATGGCTACGAGCTTCGCTTCTCCCAACCGTTCTTCAAGGAATTCGTCGTGCAGTCCTCGCGCCGGCTCGATCGCGTGCTGGCCTCGTGCCGCGAGCGAGGCATCCTGGCGGGGGTGCCCCTTGCCCGGTTTGACGAGCGATTCGCCGATTGTTTCCTGGTCGCCGTCACCGAAAAGCGCACGCGAAAGGACATTGACGCGCTGGTCGAGGCCCTGGCGGCGGCTTAACGACGTAGGATTCTCGAATGTCGAATGGCGATGATAGAATCTGTTATTCGCTATTCGCGGCCCCGCTATGATTGTTGCAGGCGTAGTCTTGCTTGCGGCGATGACCGCCGGCCTCACGGCATTCGGCGCGTTTCTGCTCTGGCGCGACGGGTATCGCAAGGGCTGGCGGAAGGCACGAACGTCGCCGCCGATCTGCCCGAAGTGCGGCTATAATCTGTCGGGGCTGCGCGAGTGCCGCTGTCCTGAATGCGGAGTAAACTACACGCTGGATCAGTTGTGGCAGTCGCCGATCGTTCGTCGGTCGCTGCCTTCCGGAAACGATCTGAACCGCGACGATGAGGCGCGGCCGTAGAGAATAGCGAGTTCCCACGTATGTCCATTGTTATATCCGACAAGACCGCCGCGGACGAAAGCGAGACGGGTCGCCTTATTGTTCCGCAGGCCAAACCCATGACCGCCAATCCCGCCGCGGCCGAACCCGTCGGCGACGTCCGCCTCCTGTTCGAGCAGGGCGGACCGGGCATGTCCGCGGCCTCCCTGCCGCCGCTGGACGTTCCCTTCGAGAGCCGGGCCTCCATTCCTGCGGAATTGCTGGCCGACCAGCCGCCGCCTCTTCCCGAGCTTGGTGAGCTGGACATCGTCCGACATTATAAGCGGCTGGCCCATCGTTGCTTCAGCATCGACGGCAATTTCTATCCGCTGGGAAGCTGCACGATGAAGTACAACCCGCGGATCAACGAGCGCGTCGCGGCGCTGCCCGGTTTCGCCCATTTGCACCCGTATCAGGACGAAACGGAGGTTCAGGGCACGCTCGAGTTGCTCTATCGGCTGCGGTGCTACCTGGCCGAGATCGCCGGTCTCGCCGAAGTTTCGCTCCAGCCGGCCGCTGGAGCCCACGGCGAACTGACCGCGCTGATGATTATCAACGCCTATCACGAATCAATGGGAGAGCGACGAAAGAAAGTGCTTGCCCCCGACAGTGCCCACGGCACCAATCCGGCAAGCTGCACCATCTGCGGGCGGCAATCGCTCTCGGTTCGATCGAAACGCGACGGCCGGGTTGATCTCGACGATCTTCGATCCAAGGCCGATCGGGACACGGCCGCCCTGATGATCACCAATCCGAACACCACCGGCGTGTTCGACGAGCAGATCGCCGACATCGCCGAAATTGTCCATGCCGTCGGCGCTCAGCTCTATCTCGACGGGGCGAACATGAACGCCATCCTGGGCATCACCCGCCCGGGCGACTTCGGCGTGGACTGCATGCATTACAACACGCACAAGACCTTCAGCACGCCGCACGGCGGCGGCGGTCCGGGGGCAGGCCCGGTGGCGGTGGCCGAGCACCTGCAGCCGTTTCTTCCGGTGCCGCAGGTCATCGAGCGGGACGACGGCACGTTTGGATGGTGCTTCGACCGGCCCCAGACGATTGGAAAGGTCCGCTCGTACTACGGGCAGATCGGCGTGCTGGTCCGCGCCTATACCTACATCCGCGGGCTGGGGCGTGACGGTCTGACCGACGTTGCGGAAAAATCGGTGCTCAACGCCAATTATCTCGCCGAGCGGCTTCGTGGCCGGTTCGATCTTCCGTTTCCTCCGCCGTATGCCCACGAGTTCATTCTCGTACCGCATTTCGAGAAACAGAAAGTCGGCGAGATCGATCTCGCCAAGCGGCTGATCGACTACGGCATCCATCCGCCGACGATGAGCTGGCCGATTCACCATTGCCTGATGATCGAGCCGACCGAAACGGAATCGCTGGCCACGCTCGACTGGTTCGTCGAGGTGATGAATCGGATCGCGGACGAAGTCGAAAACGATCCGGATCTGGTGCGCGGGGCCCCACACACCACGCCCGTCGGCAGGCTCGACGAGGTGGCGGCGAATCGGAAGCCGAACGTGCGCTGGAAGTCGAAATAGCCTGTTTTTCGCCCGCAGGTGAAGTCTATTCTTTCCGTGTTGCGACTTATATGTGATCCTGCACTTTGCGGCCCGGTCAACATGGCCCGCGACGAGACGTTGATGACCGGCGTAGGGACGGGCGACTCGCCGCCCACGCTGCGATTGTATCAATGGGATCCGCCAACGATCTCTCTCGGTTATTTTCAGAAATACGCGGAGTTCGAAGCGCTCGATCCGCCCGCTTGCGACCTGGCCGTGGTGCGAAGGCTGACCGGCGGCGGGGCCATTCTGCACGACCTCGAACTAACCTACTCCCTCGCCCTTCCGGTGGATCATGACCTGCTTTCCAGCGGGGCAACGCAACTCTACGCGGTGGCTCATGATGCGGTGATCGCCGCCCTTCGTCCGTTGAAGGTAGACGCCGCCCGTTGCGGGGCGTCCGACGACTCCGGCGCGGGCCGTGGGCCGTTCTTCTGCTTCGATCGGCGCCATTGTCTCGACGTGCTCATGGATCAGGAAAAACTGGCGGGCAGCGCCCAACGCCGCACGCAGCAGGCCGTGCTTCAACATGGGTCTATTGTGCTGGCCAACCGCTTCGCCCAGCAGCGAACCGCCACTCTGAGTCGGTCCTTCGAGCAGTCGGTGAAACACCTCCGCGCGGCATTTCCCGCAGAGTTCGCTAGGATCACCGGACAGGCCGTCGAGCCGGGCGCGTGGAAGGTCGCGGAACTGGACCGCGCCAAGGCGCTGATCGCCAAATACGCCGGAGCGGAATGGACTCGCAAATCGTGATGAGCGACTTCGTCGTGCGAGCTTTTGCCGTGTCGGGAGACCACGATTGAGCACGAACGGCCACAATTCCCGGTCCCCGACATTAGCCTTCGCGCTGGCGGCAGTTCTGCGCGAGGGCGGCGCGGCCGACGTGGATCCGGACGCGGTTGGCGTCGCCCTGGGCAATCCATATCTGATTTGTGCCGTCCCGGACGAGCCGGACGTGGGGCTCTGGCCGACGTACGCCCGCGATGCTTTTCTGGTCGAGGCCGGGCGACTGTTCGGTCTTACGCTCCGCGGCATCCACCCGCCCCAGGCGGCCGTCGGGTTGCACGACGCTGCCGAGTTCAGCCAGCACTTTGACGCCAGCTACCGGCCGCTGATCGAAAGAGCCCTGGAACACCATCAGCCCGTGCTCGCGTGGCGCGGCTGGGCGGGCGAATTCGAGTCGAGCTGGGGCCTGATCTGCGAGAGGACCAGCACACACACGGGCTTTGTCGGAACGGTTCATGCCGCCGATCCTACACACTTCCCAGGAACGCCGACGCCCCTTACGGCTCCGGCCACGCAGGTTTACATCGTCGAATCCTGCGATCTGCGATCGCCCACAGCAAGGGAAATCGTCGATCATTCCGCCCGAAGTGCTCGAACGGCGCTTTGCAACGGGCTTCACAAACGCTTCGGCGTCGAAACCGGCTCCGCCGCCTTCGACGAAATACTTCTTCGGCTTCGCAACGATTCCACGACCTGCCAGGAAACCGCATCCCTCCAAAGAACCGTTCGCGACTGGATCAATCCCTATCTTGCGGCCGTACAGTCGGGCGCGCAGTATTTTGACAAGATTCGCTTCGCCCGAAGTGGTAATGCACGGC
>JBGTDB010000257.1:0-6376 GCA_041748515.1 Phycisphaerae bacterium | reverse complement strand
GCGGGCCGAGCACCAGATCGCATTCGCCGACTTCGATGGGCGATGCGCCGATCCGCGGAGTTTCTGAACTTCGTGCGGCCGACGGCGAGGCGACCATTGCCGTGGTGAATGGGGTGCCGATTTCGCGGGCTGCCGTGGTTGAACTGCTGATGCAGTCGCACGGCGTTGGCGTGCTCGAACAGATCATCGGGTTTGAAGTCGTCCGAAAGGCAGCGGAAGACGAGGGGGTTGCGATCACCGATCGCGACGTCGAGCAGGAATACGACCTCGCCCTTCGCCGCCTGGTCGATCCCCTGACCACGGGGGGCACAGCCCCCTTAAACCCGGCTTCGCCGGTTACGCCGGATACGTTCGATCGTTCGTCGGCGGAGGCGGTGCTCGATACCGTGCTTGGCGAGCGAAACATCTCTCACGACGAATTTTCCCAGGTTATTCGGCGGAATGCCTATCTTCGCAAAATCGCGCAGAAGAATATGCAATTCGGCAACGACGAGCTTCGCGAGGAGTTCGATCGGGTCTACGGCCGGCGGGCGCAGGTTCGACACATTCAGCTTGGAAGCCCGGGCGACGTGACCCGCGTGAGCGAGCGATTGGCCGCCGGAGAGGATTTCGCCGATCTGGCGGGACGTTATAGTGCCAATGTCGCCAGTGGGAAGCGCGGTGGACTGCTCGATCCGTTTTCGCTCGGTGATCCGTCGGTGCCCGATGCGTTTCGGCAGGCGGCGTTTGCCCTGAGACCAGGGCAGGTCTCGCCGCCCGTGCGCACCGGCGCATGGGAGCATTTTATCAAACTAGAGCGGGTACTGGAGCCGGAGCCGATAAGCTTTGATGCCGTTCGCGAGGAGTTGGCGATGCGATTGCGCGAACGCCTGGCCGACGAACGGATGCCCGGATTACACGAGAAACTGGTGCGCGAAGCGCGGATCGAGATTGGAAACCCGGCGCTTCGGGAAGCGTTCTACAAGAAGCATCCACAACACCGGCGCGACGAGCGTCGATAGCGATTCCCTGCATGCAAACGATTTCCACAGGCCCCAGCACTGAGCGTATTCTTCGGGCGGCACTGGTCATGGTTCTCGTTGATGTGTTCACCGTTCTGTTCGCCTATGACGGGTTCATCGGTTATGCGCAAAAGAACGCGACTGAACTGGCGCGACTGCTGGGCCTTCCGGCGGGAGAGGCGCCGGCATTCGATGAGAACATGACGGCAGCGCGGGGCCAGGCCGTGGCGCAAGGGCTGAGGGCGGGCGAGGGCATCGACGCGGTGAAGCAGCAACTGGGCCAACCGTCGGCCGAGAAAGACGGAAGCCTGTACTATCTTGGGCGGGGAGGCTGGCTCCGCGTGGACACCGACGCCGGGCGGGTGCGTGCCGCGCAATGGCAGAACGCGGCCCACACCGAGACGGATCAGCAATGGCAACGATGGATCGCCTACGCATTGGGCGTGATGGGGTTGATCGTGACGTTTAATTTCGCGCGCGTGATATCGGATCGACTCGTTTTGTCGAAGGAAGGTCTGAAACTTTTCGGACGGCCCGCCATTGAATGGGACGCAATAACCGCTTTGCGGCAGGGCCCGGGGGCCGGCGGCAGCATCGAGGTCGAATATCGAAGTGATGGAATGTCACAGTGCCTCCGGTTCGACGACTATCGGTTCAAGCATCTTGCGGCCATATCCGCGGCGATTGCATCACAGAAGGGCTGGGATGATCCAGTGGCGGCGAATTAGCGGATCGGTTCGGCTCGTCAGCCTAAAGCGAAAGGTGGGGCTCAGGCGCCTCGCCCGTGTTTTCATCGCCAAGCGGGGGAAGTCCGATGAATTCCGGATTTCTCGGAGACAGTTCCAATCGGCCTCTGGCGACTTCGGCCACGGGCTGTTATGCGAGCCGACGCGCAATTTGCTCCGCAATTTCCTGAGGCAAGGTGTTTGACGTGTCAATTACCACGTCGGCTGCTGATTCGTAAGCGGCTTTGCGTTGTGCGAGCATAGCGCGAATCTCGTCGAGACCGGACATGTTCGTCAGGCTCGGCCGAGCGGACTGCGACGCCGGATCAGATTGAATCCGGTCCCACAAGACCTCGGTCGGCGCAGTCAACCAGACGATCGTCGCCGCCCCACGAAGAGCCATGACGTTTTGTGGATCAAGCACCGCCCCGCCGCCAACGCTGATGACAGCCGGCCCCAGCGCGACGGCCTGAGCAATGGCCTCGACCTCCCAGGCGCGGAAACTGGCTTCTCCTTCTTCAGCGAAAATCTCCGCAATCGTTTTCAGGGCGGCTCGGACGATCCAATAATCGGTGTCTACGAAGTCGCAGCCGCGAATCTTTGCCAGCTCCCGCCCGACGGTGGTCTTGCCCGATCCGCGAAGCCCGATCAATGCAATGGAGGGATTGCTCGGCATGGGGAGGTCTATCCGCTACTTCCGTGGGGCGACGGATCACCCGAGATCTCGGACTCGAGAAAGGCGAAGGCTTCGCCGCGATCGGGCGTGCGACCGGTCCACAAGGCAAACTGCATGGTTGCCTGGCGCACGAACATGTCCAGTCCATTGAGGGTCTTGCAGCCTACGGCTTCGGCATCCAATAACAGGCGGGTCTTGTTCGGCCGATAGATCATGTCGAAGACCAGCCGACACCCGGCCAGCGCATCAGGCGGCATGGGCGAGGCATCGGTTTCGGGCCACATGCCGATCGGTGTGGTATTGATCAGTACCATACCCTGGCGACGCGGGCGGTCTTCCCATTGCGCTGATGAACAAGTGAACGTGTCGGCCAGCGCGGCCGCCTTCTCCGGCGTTCGCGCGTAAACGGTCACGGGGCAGCCGAATTCCCTGAGCCCCGCGACGATCGCTCGGGCCGCGCCACCCGCCCCCAGTACATCAACAGAAATGCCCGGAAAGTCCGCTCGATCACACCCGATGGCCGTTGCCAGCGAATCAACGGCTGCGTAGCAGTCGGTGTTGTATCCGACTGCCTCTCCGTCCTGAATACACACGGTGTTGACCGCTCCGATGCTCCTGGCGAGATAATCGGCGGAATCGCCGAGCCGGCGCAGCACGGCTTCTTTGTGGGGAACGGTCACGCTGAACCCGCCCATTTCGAGCCAAGGGCGCTGCGCACAAGCGTCCAGGAATCGTCCCACTCGATCGCTGTCGCGACCAATGTGAAGCGGTATATAAACGGCGTTGATGCCGAATTGGTCGAACCAGTGGTTGAACAGGATCGGGCTGAGCGAGTGTGAAACCGGATTGCCGATCAGCCCGAACACTCTTGTTTCCCAATCGAGTCGCTTCCAGCGAAAGCGGCCTAGCATGTCGGTCAGGGAAAGTTGCCCGGGGGCGGTGGCCGTGTCAGGCGCTGGGGAACAAAACGTCCCGAACGCACCGAGTTTTTTGGCTAGGATGCGGGTCCACAGGCCGTCGTCACCCATGGCTACGGCTATCACGCGGCGGCCATATTGTTGCATCAGGTCAGTTGCGATCAGCCCGTCCATAGCGTCACCGGCCGTAAAGGCCAGCTTGGCCACGGCACCGGGCACGGCCAACATGCGATCAATCAGATTCGTCGGCTGCTCGGGCGGCCCGTCGAATCGGTGTGCCGAGAGGATCAGCCGGAGACGATCCGAGCTTTCCTCGGGCGCCGAGACAATTTCGCGAAGCTGCGGATGCTGCTCCCACTCCGCGAGTTCGATATCGACGCACGCCCGCGTGTCGGAGGCGACTTGCCGCAGTCGCGCGGCCTTCTCGGTCGCGGTGCCGTTGAATCGACCGCCTTCTTCGGCGCTGCGGCAGGTGATGATCCATTGGCGGTCCGGATTGGCTCGGAGATGATCTGCGATCGGAGCGAGATTGCCGCCCAGGGCGTCGATTCGCAGCTCGACGGCTTCGGCTCCGTCCGCCCATGCTGCGTCCGCTGCGCGGATCATCTGGGTCGGGTCGGATTCGCTGACGGATGCAATTAAAAGTGCCATAGCCGATTCCACGATCTCACCAGGCCCGACTATAGCCGCCGCCAAGTTAGAACCAAAACACGGCGGCCCTTTTTGTCTCGGGCCCGGCAGGCGATTACGATTCTTTAGGAGACGTGCCACGAAATTGCTCAGCGCCGGCCCCTCTGCGCGGGCTGAAACCGCGAATTGCCTTTCGACGGCGGCGGTGCCGCGATTTTCAAGCAATCGCCCGGAATGATGAAGATAACAGTGCGTCCAAGGAAGTCACGTTGGTACTATCGGCTCCCGGCCAAGTGGGCGGCGCTGGGGCTTGTGGTGCTTATGGTTTGCTTTCCGTATCCACGGTTGCTGGCCCGTCATCTCCAACACTGGCGCGATCCTAACGCCCTGATTAACCCGGGCTCCCCGGCTCTTGAACCGCTTCTCAGCGAAGCCCGGGCTCTCATTCCTGAAGGCACGCCCCCGAAGAATGCATTGAGTCAGGTGCAAACACTAGTTCTTAAGCGCGTGCCGTATGCTTGGGACTGGGACACCTGGGGCATGGCCGATTATCTACCCACGGTTGCGGAGACGCTGGAAAAAGGGGCCGAGGACTGCGACGGCCGGGCGGTCGTGGCCGCGTCGATTCTGGCCGGGCTGGGTTACGATGCAAAGCTCGTGACCGATTTCGCCCACGTCTGGGTCCGCACCGAACACGGCGACCTGATGGGTCCCGGCCGCACGACGGCCATCGTTGCGACCGAGCGCGGGTTGAGCTTTCGCCTCCGTGGGCTGACGGAATTACCGAGGGCACTAGCCTATGGCGTGGCCGTTTTTCCCATTTACCGCGAACTGATGATTCTACTGGCCGCGTGGGCACTCCTGTGCTGGCCCGGGTTTCGGCCGAAGCGTTCAGGCTTGTCACTGCTACTACTGATTGCGGGTTTGATGTTCGTTCGGTATGGCAGCGCCGAGTACCTCAAGCCGGTGATGTGGCTTCAGATCATCGGGGCCTTGGCCTTGTTGGCGGGGGTGGTGAGTCCGCTGCTTGGCCGGCGAGGTCACGTTCCCGCATAGTCCTTCAGGTCGTTGTATTCCCTCTTGGGCCCGGCGAACTGGTCAAAGAGCCGGCGATGTCATCGAGCGACAGGCAGGCTATATCGCGGTCGCCAATCAGCCGACGGGCCATGGTACTCTTTCCTGGTCCGGCATTCCCCAGAATGATCAGATTCATGCGATGTGCCTGACCACCGCCGAGCCGAATTCCGAGCACTTCAGCAGCTTGGCCGGTTGGCCCTCGGCTCGCAGGAGTCGTTCGAAGTCGTAGGTCACTTCGCGGGCGGAAATGGCTCTGTCCATGCCCTTGATGATCAGGTCGGCGGCCTCGGTCCAGCCTATGCGCATTGCTCTTCCGATGACAGAACGCGTCTTCACTCCCGTGACTGCGGATGAATGACGCAATCCCACGCCCGATGGTCGCGGGACAGCCGAATCACGCCACCTTCACTTTGCTGGGAATCACCAATTCCACTTGAATGTCTTTATCCCCGCAGATCATTTCGGCGACCTCACGGATGTTCGCCGTTATTTCATTCAGGGTCTTGCCCTGGGTGTGAACGCTGTCGTCCTCCAGCGCATGCGCCGCCAACCAGTCGTCCGATTGTTCAACGATGACGTGATAGACTCTCATCGAATTTCCGCCCAGGGGCTACTTCGGCCACCAGCGTCCGGCCACGACTCCCTCGACAGCGATATCTTCGTCAAGTTCTTCCCAGCGCAACGCTTTCCCACGGGCCTCAAGGCGAACTTTTGCAAGATCGTCGGGGCTGGCGTCGCGTAGGCGCGGGAACTTGTCGGGTGGAAACCCAACGCGGCGACCATCTTCAAGCTCGATCCACACAAAGCCGTCGGCATACCAAGCCTTGGAGGCACGCGTTGGCGACTCGGCTGCGGGGAGCTTCTGGATCACCTCCATCGTCTGTCGCCGGACGTCCAAGAGCCACAACAACTCGACACGCTTACCCCAAAGCGAGTTTAGAAGAAGCGGAAAGCCGCCGAGATTCATCACGGTCGGTCCCGAAACGCTCTCACTGCCGTTGACCGGGGAGACCACGACTGCACAGATTAAGCCGTAGATGATCGCGGATGGCAGAACAAGCGTCGTTCCGTCCGCTCGGATCTGGCCTTCATCCGTGAAACGTAGATTGCTGGGCAACTCCGAATCATGGTACAGCCCGCAGCGCACTGCGTGATAGAGGATGTCCTGTATAGTGCATGTCCCGCTCGAATCCTTTTCGATCTGCGGATGATCGAACGCCAAGTGCAGGTTCAGGATGCGCGTCCCGTGGAAGGCGGTATCCGTGATTAGGGCCAGATTGTCATGGATGAAATCCTTGTAGCTGCGACGTCCAGCCTTCTCAAACTCCTTCTTTGCAGTTGCGTCGATCG
>JBGTDB010000256.1:0-6580 GCA_041748515.1 Phycisphaerae bacterium | reverse complement strand
GATGGCGACCCCGACGCCGACTTGTACACCAGTTTTCCAACGAGCGTGACCATGGAGCGACGGTCCGACGGCTTGTACATGCACTTTCGCCGGACCTACCTCCCTCGAGCCTGGGCGTTTGTTCAATACTGGCAGGACCAGTTCATCGACGACGACATCGAGAAGCGAGCGGAAACACCGGTCGAGGAGATGTCGCATGAGGATCGCGTGCTGATTATGAAGGCATTCGCGGGTTTCGAGGCCTTCAAGCAGATCGAGCTTTCGATGGCGGCGCTCAACGGAATGGACATGAAGGTTGCGCAGGATGTGCGGCTTCGAGCCCGGCAGGCGACGGTGGACCTCCTGGAAAGGACCGATTGGGATGCCATGGTGGAAAGAGTGGCCGGGTTGCCCGAAAACGAACGGGACCAGGGCTACGAAGTTGAGTCGAAGAGATTCCTCGACCACACTTACCGGAGTTTCGTAGATGAGCTAGCGATCGCAAGCGATTGGCGGGGGGATCAGCGAGAGCGGTTCGAGGACGCATTTGCCCGGGCGCGAAAGGAATTCCAAATCACGAGTGAAGTCGGGGGCCATGCGTTTCACATTCGAGTTCTTATGCCGGGTGAGATCGTAGCCCATAATGGCGAGTTCAAGGACGACGGCTCGGTTGAATGGGAGTTTTCGGGCGATGCGTTTCGTGATCGGGCGCATGAGCTGATGGTGACGGCGAAGCTTCCGGGCGGGAATCATGATCGGCACTAACGGGCGGCGGGAATCGGACCATGGGCGATGCGGCTGGGTTGGCGAACGAATCGTTTGAAGCGTATCGGCGCGACGTGTTTGCCTGGGCCTATCGCCTCCTGGGCAACGACCACGACGCGGACGACGTGGTGCAGGACGTATATCTGCGATGGGATCAGCAGTGCCAGGTGGCGCTGCCGGTTCATGCGCGAGGGTGGTTGCGACGAGTGACGCTTAATCGGGCAGTCGATGTTCATCGCCGGCCGGGGGCGAATTCTGCACGATTGGATTCGGCGGATCATTGCGACGTTCGTTGTGATGCTCGTCGCACATCGACGACGAATCTCCGACAAGACCTGGCGTTGGATCATGCTGCGCTGCGGAGCGATCTTGCAACGGCCATGAACGAGCTGACGGACATGCAGCGAAGCGTGCTGATCGCGAAGGTTTTCGATGGGCTGACGTTTGCCGGGATTGCCACCGAGCACGGGCTGGCTGTTTCGACCGTGAAAACGCACTGGCTCCGCGCGGTCCGAACGCTTGCGGCCCAACTACGGGATCGATGGGCGGATGAAATACGCAATCCCGGCGGGATGAGCAACTTGCGGCCGTCGTCCAGCCGAAACGTTAAAATGAGCCATCAGCGATGCGTATGACAAGGAAGAAAACATGAAGTGTGAAGAATTTGAAATGATGATCGCCGAGTCACTGGGCAGCGAGTTGGCCGAATCAGATCGACCGGCCCTTGAGGCGCATCTGGCCGAATGTCCACGTTGTCGAGAAGAACTCCGAGCGGCGGAGGGTTTGCTTCTCACCATGCGATCCATTCCCGGTCCGACCGGTCAGGAAGTTTTTGGAGGTCGGCCTGAATCGATCGGGAGCTCAGATCCTAGGTTCCAGGAGAGTTCCGCCTGGATTTTGCGGAAATCAGTACCGCTGCTTCGTTACGCGGCCATTATCCTGGCGGCGTTCGGGGCCGGGTACTTCGTGCGAAGCACGAACGTTTCGATGGAACGTGACGGGGTTGACCATGCCGCGACGGTAGATTCAATTGCTCGCAAAGCGCGTCCTGATCCGGACGGCAACGAAATGCGGACTTTCGAAGCGGCGCTCAGTGGCGCCTATCGGCGAAACCCAGGTGGATCGGACCTGGCCAAGTGCATGAGGGCCCTGTTTCCGACAAGCGGCTGACTCGTGACCATCGTCGCCTGGCTTCTTGAACGACTTGGGCTGCAACTGCACGACTTCGCAGTTGTCCGAACGACAGGCTCACGCTCCTGAGTCAGGCTCTGAAACCGAGGTATCGGAGTCGTATCGCAGAACGGAATGAATCGCATAGTCCCCGAGCAGGCTGCGTCCCTGAAGAAACGCAAGTTCGATCAGCACTGACACGCCGGCGATCTGTCCGCCCAGCGCCTGGACGAGCCGGCAGCAGGCCGACATGGTGCCGCCGGTGGCCAGAACGTCGTCAACCATCAGGACTCGGTCGCCTTGCTGAATCGCGTCCTTATGAATCTCCACGCGGTCGGTTCCATATTCCAGGGCGTATTCCTCAAAGAAAGTTTGCGAAGGAAGTCGCCCGGGCTTGCGGATGGGAATGAACCCGGCGGAGAGATTCTGAGCCACGGCCGTGCCGAAAATGAAACCGCGAGATTCCGCCCCGACAACCAAATCGATCTTCATATGGCGAAATGGCTGGCTCATGTACTCGACGGCAAGGGGCAATCCGGCCGGGTGGGCGAGCAGCGGCGTAATGTCTTTGAACACGATACCCGGCTTGGGAAAGTCCGGAATGTCGCGGATCAGGTCGCGTAGTCGGGTGATTCGCATGGTAGAATCCGAAAGCCGCGTCGAAGTTCAACTGAATATCCGGCGTCGCCCCGGAAACGAGCCGAAGTTGGGCGCGTCCGGCCACGATGGCCGACGAACGAACCGGCCTGTAGTCTAGCGGCGGGAAGGTCGGGTGTCATACCGAGTCAGTGATCGGCCTCGAAAGGAGCCCATGGCGATCAGGCTTTACGATTTCTCAGCAGTGGATCGCTTCGCCATCCTTGAGAGCGAGACGACGGCGCGTGGGCGGATTCATTGCGGCCCTACTGCGAACGGCGATGGGCTGGCCGTGACGTTCGACCCGGACGCGAACGCTATTTGCCTGAAGCCGGCCTTGCCCGTGGATGAGTCGCCCACGCGAAGTCTGATCACTCTCTGGCTTCCTCTGGTTTCGATTGAGCCGGGTTTGTTGCAGCGATCCCATAGGGAGGTTTCGCAGAGTTCTTGGGGCGATGAAGGTGCCGTTGGCCATTCGGGCGTAACAGGCCCGGTTGAACTGATGCTCGAACTCGATTCGGTGACGGGCAGTTGCGGATTCGCGATGGAGGCGCTCGACGCCAACGGAGTCGTATTTCGAATTCCGTTGGGCGACGCCGGAGTGGCGGGCATTGCACCCATGGAGCATTGTGGGCCAATGATCTTGTGTGCGAACATCAAGTGCGCGGTGCCCGCGTCGATTCCAACAGAATCGAGGGTTTCGCGGGGCGTGCGCTGGCCGATTCAGTTCAGCCGACTCTGCGTTTCGCTTCGGGCTACCACACCGCTGCATATCGAACTCAAGTGCCTCTCGATTCGCGGCGACGTGCGTTTGGTCGCGCCGGGCATTGCCCATCCATCGCCCTGAATTCTCGGACGCAACCCGGCGCGGTAACAACCACGCCACAGAACCTGTCACCCATCGGTAACGTCGGCCCTTTGGGTCGTTGACCCCCCATACCTGAAGTCGCAACACTGGGGGAAGAGATGTGCCGTTGTTAAGTGAAGGGGCTGCATCGTCCTTATTAGCCAAGGGAGTTTGAAGATGTCGGCAATGAAAAAAACTGTCGTGGAGTTTGTATTGATCGGCGTCTTGGGACTGGCCGCCGGATTCAGCGTCAATGCCGTGCGCGCGAAGGGCTCGGTCCAGCCGACGAAGAACTATTTTGATCGAGGGACGGCGACGCGCGCTGAAGGGACTCAGCAAGTCGCTGTTCGTACGGATTTGACGGCCGCGCCGTCGGAGAACTCCGAACCGGCCGGGCTCGAGGCGGCCACGCCTACACCCGCCGCGACAGCCCCGACCCAGCCTGCACCCAGGCCCGTGGAGCCCCGCAAGGCTGCGAAACAGCACGACTACCAGGAGATCGGTTTTAACGACGTCGTCGCCGTTTTTGAGGATCCAATGACCGAGAGCGGCCTGAACGTTTTCGTCGACGCCCGCAATGACAATCTTTTCGCTCAGGGACACATTCCCGGCGCGGTCCAGTGCGACCCCTACCAGGTTCACCTTTATATCGACGACGTGCTTGCCAGAACCAACGGCGTGGACAAGGTGATTGTGTATTGCGGCGGCGGTGAGTGCGAGGACAGTATTTTCATGTGTCGCGAACTGATCGAAGCCGGCGTTCCGGAAGATGCAATCTACTTGTTCGCGGGTGGATGGGAAGAATGGTTAGCTAACGACATGCCCGTTTCCCAAGGGAGCCGCTGACCCATGCAGACCAATAACAGCCCTTTACTTCGCCAAATAGATCAGAGCGGGGTGCCGCTTTTGCTGGCTCGCCTGATCGTGGGCTGCGTGTTCGTTTACATGGGTGCGCTAAAAGTTGCCGATCCGTTTGAGTTCCTCAAGGCCATCCGGCAGTTCCAAATGATGCCGGAGACTCCGGGATTACTTCTGAATAGCACGGCCATCGTCCTGCCGTGGCTGGAGATTTTCGCGGGCGTCGCCCTCGTGCTGGGCGTGTTCATTCGCGGTGCGGCCGCGATGCTAATCGTCATGCTTTGCGTGTTTACCCCTGCGATTCTGATTCGGGCGCTTAGCATTCAGGCTACCGCCGGCACGCCGTTTTTCGACATCAAGTTTGATTGCGGCTGCGGAGGCGGGCCTGTCATTATCTGGAAGAAGCTTCTGGAGAATTTCGGATTGATCGTCCTCGCCTTTGTCGCGTTCGTCTCACGTTCGAGACGATTCACGCTCGACTTGTGGCTTTCGCGGCGCGTGGCGCACTCGGGCTATTGCCATCTTTGCGGCTATGCCGCGCCCAGACCCGTGGCCGGGCTCTGCGAGCGATGCGCGACTCCTCCGGCAATCCCCGCGGGCTTGTCCGCGAATTAAAGCCGAATGTTCTGGGATCAGCGCCTTTGGCCAACTCTCGGCAAAGTGACGCGGCCTAATGAAGCATGTACAGCGTCATACCGGTGGCGAGCTTGGGGTGGAAGTATGTGCTTTTTTGCGGCATGAGCCCGCCGGCCTCGCTGACGGCGCGAAGGTGAGCCATTTTGGTGGCGTTCATTAACAGGGCCACTCCTCTTTCGTCCTTTGCCGTCTGACGGGCCTGATTCGCCGATTTCGCATAATGAATCTTCGTCGGCTGTCCGAGCGATTGGCCTAGCAGCTCATCGATCAGGTAGACGTGCAGGTAGGCATAGTCGAGGTCATACCACGCGGCGGGATGCCCGGGGGCCAATTCTTTGAGTATCTCGCGCCGGGTGAAGCGTAGCGGCACTTCGCGATGCGACTTCCCATCCCATAGCCGGACATCGGCCGGCCCGTCGTCAGCCAACTGCACGCCCGGAGCCCACGCCGAAAGAACCTCGTCAGTTTCGATTTGACCCAGCACGCGATGGTACGGCAATATCAGGCAGCCGGGGTCATCCATGCTGCACAACACGAACATGACGAAGTTGGCCGGATGTTCGGAAGACAGGGCGCCGCCGGATTGTTCCGCCAGCTCGTCGCGATAGTTCAGCGCCGTTCCATAGCGGTGGTGCCCGTCAGCGATGTAGATCGGCCGGCCGCGAAGGGCTTCCGTCACGGTGCGGATCGCATCCGTATCGGTCACAACCCACATCCTGTTCTCGACGCCCTCCAGTTTCCCGGTGACATCGGGTTCGTCAGCCGTGAGCGGATCGAGCGCCTTTCCGACGGCATTGTCCGGGTCGGTATACATTCCGAGAATCGGAGATAGCTGGCACCGGGTTGCCCTCATCAGAGCTAAACGGTCTTCCTTCGGCCCACCAAACGTCTGCTCATGAGGTAAGACCTTCCCCTCTGAGAATGGACTGAGGTGAACATTCGCAACGAACATGCGTCGCGTATAATCCCGGGATTCATGCTGGAAACACTGGTGATAGGCGTAAATCGCCGGCACGGCGTCGCGAATCAGCACTTTTTCGCGCAGCCAGGCCTCAAGTAAATAGGCCGATCGCTGGTACAACTCGGCCGGGCCCGCCGACTTGGGCGGAATAAACGGCAGGTCAACGGCCACGATGTTCTGGTCGCCCGTGGCCAGCAATTCTCGGCGGTCATTCTCGTCGAGCACGTCGTAGGGCGGAGCAATCACGGCGGAAAGGTCCCTGTTGAGCCTCGTCGGCTCGTAACGCACCGCCTGAAATGGAAATACATCCGCCATCTGGACTCTCTCATTCGCTCGGGACTGTTTCTGACTGGGCGATACAGGACTCGAACCTGTGACCTCCTGCTTGTAAGGCAGGCGCTCTGGCCAATTGAGCTAATCGCCCGGTGGAACCGCCGGGCATCATAACACTCATGAATGATCAACCCAAGTCGGACGGTGCACAGACCATTTGAATAAGTGCGCGGCATTGCGACAACTCATTCAGGCTAGGCCCCCTCGGCCGGAGGTTTCGGTGCTTTGCTTTTCTTGAGTCGCGATCCTAAATCGCAGTCCGTTTGGAATCAGGCCAAACTTTGTTACACTGCCGTTTTCCGCCGGAACCGACAGGCTGCTTTCCAAATGAAAGTCTCCGACATCCTTCGACCTGAGTGCGTCCGAGTACCATTGCTGGCGGCGGAGAAGATCTC
>JBGTDB010000255.1:0-3172 GCA_041748515.1 Phycisphaerae bacterium | reverse complement strand
ACCCTGCGAGATCAGGAACCCTTTGTCTAATGTCGTCTGCTGAGATAAGGTCTCGTTTAGAAATGCCTTTTCCAACTCTACCCGCCAACAGTACGTCGTTGAT
The DNA here is from genome assembly GCA_041748515.1 of Phycisphaerae bacterium. Classification (GTDB taxonomy): domain Bacteria; phylum Planctomycetota; class Phycisphaerae; order UBA1845; family UBA1845; genus JBGTDB01. The sequence continues at coordinate 3,069 of JBGTDB010000255.1, read as the reverse complement.
CCAGCGATCAACACGCTCCTCCCACGCGTCGTTGGTCATCGTTGATTCGGCTGGCAGATCGTGATCAACGCTTTCGTTAATGGCATCGTTAATCTGAGTAGCTCCGGAGCCACTTTCGATATAGGCCGATATGCCCACTAACGCTAAACCAAATGCGAACACTTGTAACTTATAAAAACTCCGAACGCTTTCTTGGCGAACGATAAACTGTCGAAACATCTAGTTAGCCTCCCGCACCGAAACTCGGAACACAGAAACAAAGGCCGCCGCCCGGCGGCCGTCAGCGTAAAACGAGGCCGCCTGGAGGTTCGTGGCCCCGGCGTCCTTGGAGGATTGGACCTTGGCTCACAAAGTAGGCCGTCCTCTCTTTTTTCCTTGAGTTTCTCATACGTTACGGTCTATTTCTCTTCCGCACTCCGGGCAGCAGCCGCTGACATTCCCGATTAATAAGTAGCCACATCGGCACTTTAATGGATCCGACTGACACTTTCGATTCCAAAAAACAGCCCCTGCGAATCCTCCTATTATTGAATACACGAAAAGATTGATGAGAATCAAAAGAAGAGTCGATTGCATTAACGGACTAGGACCAAGCACTCGCTCGACGGGAATCAAGATCAAGACTCCCGGCAGGAAGAAGCACGGCAATCCGATCAAGCCACTGGCGTGTGTTACGGTCATAACCAACCCGCCACATACGGCGCCAATACTCATACCCGAACCAATGTATTTCGATCGACTCACGCTATTTCAGTGCTATCGGCACATCCATCTATCCTGACTGCACATGCCTGACCGAGACCATGTCCCATTCATCGTTGAAGGTTGAAAAGAGCCGGTAACGGCTCGATCCTGTCCGTTGCGTTGACGGGCAGGATGTGAAATCTTTTTACGGAGCCACCACCACGAAGCAAGAATACCCAAAGGTGGATCATCGGGACAGTCGCGGGCCGTCGAAATCGCCGCCGCCCCGCTTTCACCGTCCGCCTCCGCCGACATTGACCTCGAAGGCCACAAAATCACCATCGCCCTGACGAAACAATCGTGCGCCATCGCCGCACTTGTCGCCGCCGAAGCCACGCGCTGACTCAATGAGACCAGGTTGGATACGACGGTTTTCTGTTTTCTATTGGTGTTCCGCACTCCGGGCATCGACCGGAAACGTTTCCTCGGAGGTCGTAGCTGCAAATCGAGCAGATCGCCAGATATCGCACCGTCAAGGATCGCCACGCCCGCACGCAAAAGACGACGATTAGAGTCCCTGAAATCAGTATCGGCAGCCACAGCGGAAGGTCCAGGCGCTGATAGGTTTTGACGTATTGAAAATTCGGCGAATCAAGACTGACGACCGGTGTCTCATACCAATAGAAGCCCATGAATCCACCGCCGCCAATCCCCTGCATGAGTCCGCGAAATTCGGTATCCGGGTTTGATTCCCAGAAAGTATTGGATAAAGGACCGCCACTCTGAACAGTTCTCAATCCGCAAATTCGTCCATTGAAGAGCAGAATCCTCGCCCAAGTGCCATCGTCATTCTCAACATAAAGCAAATCCGCGCCCGGGCGGATATAGCTGAACCAGAGCAAGGTGGCGAATCCGATCGCCCCCATTCCCGCTAGGATCAGCACGATCACTTGCCGCCGTAATGGCTGTTTAACTGCGGTTCTGACCATTGGGTCGTCCGTCACTTGCGCTTGGCGCTACCCGCTGCCTTCAAACTATGTCCGCGCGAACAGGCGTCTCAATCTGCCGCGCCTCAGCCCTCCTCCTCAGCGTTCTCTGCGCCTCCGCGTGAGGCCTGCCTTTCTGCGCTGCCCGAGTCTCAGGGCGGCCCGACCGGCGCACGGCCGCTTCCCGTTCACCGAGAAGGCTGCCGGAATCCACTGGTGATCTTCAGCGTAAGTTTGAGTATAATGCAATTCGTCTCCTGACTGCGAAAGGGCAGATTGTGGGCCTCAGCCAGCTACTCCATGCCGGCTTTCAGCGATTCCGATTTCTGACGGTTGTCTTGCTGGCCTTGCTTCCACTCAGCATCACATCTTGTGCGTTGCAGTCCGGGCAGCCCTGTCGATGCCCGCAGCGCCAGGTGATTTCGCATGGCGAAGACCGCGAACCTGTCGTCATCATCCTGCGAGCTCCGGCGGTTGACTGGGACAATGGGTTTCTGGTTTCAGGTACCGAGGAATTCCTCAATCGGACGAAATTCCTCCGGCTGAGCATCCTGGCGCCGGACCGCGGAATCGTGCTCGACGATTATAGTCCGATGCAAGGATCTTATGGCGTCTTCAATCCGCCGGTCCGTCCAACGCCTGAAGTCAGGAGGGTCATTGCCAATGAGGCCGCGGATTATGGGCTTTTCTGGCTGACCGGATCGACGTCCAACATGCGTGTCTTTCATCTCCGCACGGGCGAAGTTCGTCGAATGGCCGATGTACGGCGCGATCTGTGCGGGCTGGATGTTCCATCCATGCTTGTGGAGCTCGAACCCATCGGGGGCTCACCGCTGGTCGCTGCGCATTGCCTGATCTTCGATGCTGAGCCTGTGGTTGAGGCGAAACCCAGTCCGACCAGCCGAATCGTCATTTGGAATTTCGATAAAGGTGCGATCTGGCAGAGAGAGTTTCACCGCCCGGACATGCAAAGAGCTTCAATGCAGGCAACCAATTTCGTTCGACTGCATCCGACTTTGAGATCAGCCAAGTCGGCGGATCACATTGCGATCGCCATTGACGGCGACGTATTCCGGTTCCTGGCGACAGTACAGGCGAACGGAGAGTGGTCTGTTCAAGAGGACTTCTGAGTGTTTCTTGTTATGGCCGAAAGCACCAGCAATCAAAAGTGAGCGCACTTTCGCTGTGTCTGCCCGGCCCTCTGCAGCATCGCCTGTGACCTGTCTTGTCGGCCATTGACGAGAGTCGCCGCGCCGCGTTCTGAGTAATCCGCTTCCTGGCGGGTAATAGCGTCCGGGATTTTGGCGTTTTTCGCGTTGGCGGGTGGTTGCGGTTGTTGCGTGAGCTTGGAAGGGCGGTGGATCGGGTATTGGTTGAGTTTGCCGCGGCGCATGACGGC
>JBGTDB010000254.1:0-6662 GCA_041748515.1 Phycisphaerae bacterium | reverse complement strand
GATGCGCGTGGCCCTCACAACGCTGGACGGCGGGCGGATCGGCATCGCCGCCCAGGCGTTGGGTATCGCCCAGGCGTGTTTGTATGAGGCCACGCGGTATGCCAAGACGCGGGTGCAGTTCAACCAGCCGATCGGGAATTTCCAGGCGATTCAGAACAAGTTGGCGGACGTGGCCGTCGGGGTCGCGGCCGCACGGGCGCTGGTCTATCGGGCGGCGTGGATGAAGGACACCGGGCGGAATTACGGACAGGCGGCGGCGATGGCCAAGCTATTCGCTAGCGAGGCGTGCTCTCGCGCCGCCAACCATGCGGTTCAGGTCTTCGGCGGATACGGCTACACGACGGATTACCCGGTCGAGCGGTTCCTCCGCGATGCGAAGATCACCGAGCTCTACGAAGGCACCAGCGAGATTCATCGGTTGGTGATCGCGCGAGGGTTGGCAGGGTGAGGTCACACGGGCCAAACAGCGTCAGTCCACAGGACGTTCCGCGACGTAGGCTTGGGAAGGCGGAGTACATTGCGGAGATTCTCGACTGCGCCGATTTCGTGCTCCAGACCACGCATGATTTGGAATTCAGCTCGTATCGCCAAAGTCGCCTCATCCGGCGATCGGTCGAACATAGCTTGTTTGTAATGGGTCGATCGATTGGGCGGCTCGCAAGTGAAGATGATTCGATGGCCGCCAGGCTTGGTAACTGGCAATTGTGGGTCAGATTCGGAAAGCGTCTTCTTCACGAGTATTACGATGTTGATGACGTCGAGGTCTGGGAGTTCGTGCAGGCATTCGTCCCAGAACTGAAAGGGCGCATCGAAGTACTGATCCGGGAAGGTACGGACATTTGATCGACAAACTACCGTTGCCAATTGACGTCCCTTACGACGCTCTGGCGGAATACTGCCGGCGGTGGAAGATCACCAAGCTGGAAGTTTTCGGCTCGATTCTTCGAGAGGACTTCGGACCGGATAGCGACGTTGATTTTCTGGTGACGTTCGATCCGGCCGCCCGATGGACGCTTTTCGACATGGTGGAGGCGGAAGAACAACTGACAACGCTTGTCGGCCGACCGGTGGATCTGGTTGGACGACGGCCAATTGAGATGAGTCGGAATTGGGTTCGCAAGCAAATGATTCTCGATAACGCGAGGATACTACTCAAGGCCAACCCGTTGGTTGCTTAGGAGGATTCCTATGCTCTGTCCGAATTGCCGGACTCCAATTGATATTTCTACGGCAAGATGTTCCGTTTGTGGAACTACACTCTCTGGTTCTGTGCAATCCGATCCCATAGCGGGCTCGATGCTCATGGGAAGGCCATTGCTTCGCTTGTCCTTGGCATTTTGGGATTAATTGTGTGGCTGTTGCCGATCATCGGGTTGCCAGTGACGATAATCGGCTTGGTTCAAGGAGTGAAGGCTCTCAACTCGCGTCAAAGAGGAATGGCCTTGGCTGGATGCATTCTATCAACGATAGGGCTTTTGGCCTCAGCGATGAACGCCGCCGTTGGAGCGTATTGGGGGGCGACAGGCCAGCATCCGCTGTTCCAATGAACCAGCTCGGTATTTGGAGGAAACAGCCTGAGCGCGCGGAACCCTTTCAACGGAAGGAAACGATGAAAGAACAAGTCGCCATTATCGGCGCCGGGACGATGGGCCGGGGGATTGCCCAGGTGTTCGCCCAGGCGGGGTTTACGACCTATCTGTACGACGCCGTGCCGAGGGCGGTGAAGGACGCCGTCGAGCAGATTCACAAGATGCTCGGCAAGGCCGTCGAGAAGGGAAAGCTCACGGCCGACGTGGCCGCGTCGGCCAAGTCGAATCTCAAGACGGTGGGCAAGACGTCCGAGCTTCCGCAATGCGGGCTCATCGTCGAAGCCGCCACGGAGAAGGTCGATACAAAGATCGCCATCCTAAAAGACGCCCAGCATTATCTAGCCGCCGATGGCATCCTGGCCACCAACACGAGCAGCATCAGCATCACCCAGCTCGCGGCCGTGACGGCTTATCCCGACCGATTCATCGGCATGCACTTTTTCAATCCCGTGCCGCTGATGCAGCTCGTCGAGGTGGTCCGCGGCCTCCAAACGGGCAACGAAACCGTCCGCAGAACGGTCGACCTGGCCAAGGCCGTCGGCAAGACGCCCATCGAGTGCAACGACCACCCCGGATTCGTTTCCAACCGGGTGCTGATGCCCATGATCAACGAGGCGATATTCTGCCTCCAGGAGGGAATCGCCACGGCCGAAGCCATCGACGGTATCATGAAGCTCGGCATGAATCACCCGATGGGCCCGCTGGCACTGGCGGACCTGATCGGTCTGGATGTATGCTTGTTCATCTTGGAGGTTCTGCACCGCGACCTGGGCGAGGATCGTTATCGCCCATGTCCATACTTACGAAAGCTGGTTCAGGCCGGTCGGTTGGGACGGAAATCGAAGCATGGCTTCTACGCATACGAATAAGACCCACGTTCACCTCGAGATCGAGGGTACTCACGCCGAGATCGTCATTTCGACGTCCGAGGGTGGCCTGAACATGCTCCACAGCGATGCCTTGCATACGCTGGGGGCCCACGTGGCTCATCTCCGCAAGGAGACCAACATCCGCACGACCACGATCCGGGCGGAGGGCAAGGTCTTCGTGGCCGGCGGCGACGTTAAAGAGCTTGCCCGTTTCGACTCGGACCAGGCTCGCGAATATGCGGCTCTGGGTCATGGGGTAATGGCCGACCTTATGGCCCTTCCCTCGATCACGGTCGCGGCGATTCAGGGTGCGGCCATCGGCGGTGGGTTGGAGATTGCGCTGGCCTGCGATTTCAGAGTGGCCGTGCGATCGGCCAAGATTGGATTTACCGAAACCTCGCTCGGGTTGCTTCCCGGGTGGGGCGGCATCGGTCGACTGGGTAAACAGGTGGGAATGGCCCGGGCCAAACGGCTGATTCTCAGTGCGGTGCCGATTTCCGCTGAAGACGGTCACGCATGGGGACTTGTCGACGAAATTGTAAACTCACCGGAGGATCTCGTGACACGAACTCGAGCATTCTGCCAATCTTTCTATCGAGCGGCGCCGTCGGCCGTGGCCCTGGCCAAGCGAGCCGCCCGCGATCTCGATGAGTTGGGGGCCTTTGCCGAGTGCTTCAAGGCTCGCGAATCGCGCGAGGGCCTGGCCGCGTTTATCGAAAAGCGCCCGGCGGCGTGGATGGAGTGGAGCAAATGATCAAAAAAGCATCGACTTTTGCCGCATTTGAGCGGACGGCGGCACCGGATAAGTCGTTTGCCGGGCCCGAGGATCTCGGGGCTTTCGACCCGGTTTCCGACCTGGGCGAGCCTGGGTCGTTCCCCTACACGCGCGGGGTCCACCGAACGATGTATCGCGACCGGCTTTGGACCATGCGCCAGTTCGCCGGGTTCGGCTCGGCCGACGATACGAACAAGCGATTCAAGTTCCTGCTCGAACATGGCCAGACGGGCCTCAGCACGGCGTTCGACCTGCCCACTCTAATGGGCCGCGACAGCGACGACCCCCTGGCACTAGGCGAGGTCGGGCGGTGCGGCGTGGCCATTGCTTCGCTGGACGACATGCGTCGGCTGTTCGACGGCATTGACCTCGGCGAGGTCAGCACCAGCATGACCATCAACGCTCCGGCCGCGATCCTGCTCGCCTTCTACATTGCCATCGCTCAGGAGCACGGCGTCCCGCTGGATCGTCTTCGAGGTACGCTGCAAAACGACATCCTCAAGGAATTCCACGCACAGAACGAATACGTGTATCCACCCGAGCCGAGCGTCAAGCTTGTCGTCGATACCATCGAGTATTGCACGAAGCACATGCCGCAGTGGAACACGGTGAGCATCAGCGGCTATCACATTCGCGAGGCGGGATCGACCGCCGTGCAGGAGCTGGCCTTCACCTTGGCCGACGGGATGGCTTACGTCGAGGCGTCGATCGAGCGCGGGCTCAACGTCGACGACTTCGCTCCGCGGCTGAGCTTTTTCTTCGACGTTCATAACGACTTTTTCGAAGAGATCGCCAAGTTGCGGGCGGCGCGACGCATCTGGTCGCACGTCATGCGCGACCGCTTCGGGGCCACCGACGAGCGAAGTCTCAAGCTTCGAATGCACTGCCAGACCGCCGGAGTCACGCTCACCGAGCAGCAACCCATGAACAACGTGGTCCGCGTGGCCTATCAGGCGCTCGCGGGCGTGCTGGGCGGAACGCAGTCGCTGCACACCAACAGCATGGACGAAACGCTTGCTCTACCGACCGAGCACGCGGCGAAGCTGGCCCTGCGAACCCAGCAGATCATTGCCCACGAGACCCGGGTGACGCAGAGCGTCGATCCGCTGGCCGGAAGCTATTTCCTGGAGAAACTGACCAACGAAATCGAGGCGGCGGCCTATTCAATTTTCGATCAGATCGATGACATGGGCGGCGTGCTCAAGGCCGTGGACCGGGGCTATTTCCGTCGATCCATCGCCGAGTCGTCGCTGGCCGAGCAGAAACGCGTCGACGCGGGTGAACTTAAGGTTGTCGGCGTGACGGACCATGTCGAGGGCGAGCCGTCGTCCATTCCGATTCTGCAAATCGACCAGGAGACCGAGAATGTCCAGGTCGCCCGGCTGAAAGAGCTCAAACGCACGCGCGACGCCAAGTGCCACGCGGCCGCGCTGGAGCGACTCCGCGAGGATGCGATGAGCGGAGCCAACGTTATGCCGGCCCTGATCGATGCGGCCAAAGCCGGAGGAACTGTCGGCGAAATGATGGAAACGATGAAGACGGTCTTCGGCGCCTACGACGGCGGCCCGGAATGGTAGGATTGGAATGACGAATAGGTGAAGTGAGGAAATCTTGGGCAAGTGCGAGTTCATTAGGCGTCGAGTAGTTTTTCGTTGCTCCAGATTGTCGTACATCAAAATGTTTTGATCCGAGAAATTCTGGCCTGCACAGTAATATTCATGCAATCATCAAACTCGCCCATTCGCATTCTCCTCGCCAAGATCGGCCTTGACGGGCATGATCGCGGCGTGAAGGTTTTGGCTCGGTCGTTTCGCGACGCGGGCTTCGAGGTGATCTATACCGGCCTGTGGCAAACGTCCGAGGCCACCATGCTGGCCGCCCTCCAGGAGGACGTGGACGTGGTCGGCGTCAGCCTGCTCTCGGCCGCCCACCTGACCGTCATGCCCGAACTTCTGCGAATCCGCCGCGAGCTGAACATCGAATACGTGCCCGTGGTGCTCGGCGGCATCGTGCCGGAGGCCGATCACGCAAAACTGAAGGAAATGGGCGTGGCGGCCGTGTTCAATCCGGGCTCGCCGATGGACCGGATTATCGCCACGATTCGCGACCTTACGACCGCCCGGCGCAGCGCCTTCGACGCGGCGGACTTGAAGAGCGGCTATGCCGCCAAAGACGCCCGGGCCCTCGCCCGAATCCTCACGGCCGTGCAGCGCGGAACCGCCATCGACGGCTGGTCGCCGCCTGATGGCAAATCGCGGATCATCGGAATCACCGGTGCGCCGGGCGTCGGCAAGAGCTCCTTCATCGCCCGGTTCGGAAAGCTCTTGCGGGCCAAGGGGCACAGGGTGGCCGTTGTGGCCATCGACCCCAGCAGTCCGGTTACCGGCGGAGCTCTCCTGGGCGACCGCCTCCGAATGATGAGCGGCAAGGCCGACGCCGACTTTTTCGTCCGCAGCATGTCCTCCGGCATTGCCCACGGCGGCCTGGCTCCTCGTACCCGCGAAGTTGTGGAGGCTCTCAGCGGCTTCGGATTCGATTACGTCGTGGTCGAAACGGTAGGCGCCGGTCAGGGCGACGTGGCCATTCGAGAGCTTGCCCACAAGACGGTACTTCTGCTCATGCCCGACAGCGGCGACGCCGTGCAGTTCTCCAAGGCCGGCATCATGGAAATCGCCGATTGCTTCGTGCTCAACAAGTCCGACCTCGCCGGAGCCGACGCCAGTCACGCACAATTGCTCAGCGCCGTCGGCGACTCGCGGCCGATTTTCAAGGTATGTTCCGTTCGCGACGAGGGCATCGACCGGGTGGCCGACTGGGCCGTCGCATAGTTTCCTGTCTCAATCCGCACCACCCTCGTGGTGCAACGCAGCTAAAGTATCGAATGCGGATCGCCTTTTTTCCGAGCCGCGACCGTAAGGGAGCGGTCTTGGAACTCGAAAACCAGAAGGCGACAAACCACTAACATGCGCAGGAATCGATCTGGCTACTGGCGTATGATGGCCGCAATACCGAGTAGGCGTTCAAGAAGCGGTCGGAGCTGGTCGAGCGGAAAGACCGTGGCCGGATCGGACTTGGCGTTGGCGGGATTATCGTGAACTTCCAGGAATAGCCCGTCCGCCCCAACCGCGACGGCCGCGGCCGCCAGCGTGCCGACGTATTCTCGCTGTCCGGCGCTTTGCGTGCCCGCGCCACCAGGCAACTGGCAACTGTGCGTAGCGTCGAACACCACCGGGGCGAACGCCTGCATTCGCGGGATGGCGGTTATGTCGTTGACCAAGCGGTTGTAGCCGAAGAATGTGCCACGCTCTGTCATCAGGAAATTGCGGCAGCCGGATTCGGAGAGTTTGTCGGCGACGTTCTTCATCTCCTCGGGCGACATGAACTGGCCCTTCTTCACGTTCACGCATCGGCCGGTGGCGGCAGCCGCGG
>JBGTDB010000253.1:0-4753 GCA_041748515.1 Phycisphaerae bacterium | reverse complement strand
GATTTCCGGCCGTATCTGCAAATTGCCATTCTCAAGAAAGCCTCGGCCAATTTCAACGACGTCGTGTCCATCACCGAAGAGCGCTTGCGGCGCGGACTTTCGCGGCGCGGACTTAAGGCTCAGCAGAACCGAGTGAATGCTTTTCTTTTGATGATCCACGCGTCCGAAGCTTGCGTGGCCCTGGGGCTGCAGGCGGGCAAAACCGGCGACATCCAGGCCAAGGATGATTGGCTCAAAAAGGCTGAGCAATACGTGGTGGATGCCCGGGGCGAGGCGGGCACACACCCGCGCGTTTCCAGTCAGTCCGGTCGCGTGAAGCTCGCCCGCGGACAGGATCGAGCAGCCCTCGAAGACCTGCGTGAAGCCGACGAAGCCTATCGTTCGTTCGGCACCGTGAACTGGGAAAATAAACTGATTCTGGCCGACACGCACATGCGGCTCAACGAGCCAGGGTCGGCCCGGTCCGTGCTTGAAAGCGTGATCGACGTCGCGGCCCGCGATCGTCCGCGCGATCCGACTTTTTGGAACCTGTACGCCCAGAGCCTTTTCCGCTCCGATGAACTGGATCGCGCCCTGGCCGTCACCGACCGCGTGCTGATATTCGACCCGAACAACGCGGACGCGAAGACGATCAAGGCCGCCGTGTATGAACGTCAGGGAAAGCACGAGCTCGCGGGTTCGCTGACCGGTTCTCCCGCGGTCAACGCCATGCTCCGCGCCCGGGCGGCGACCATGGACGGAAACTCGGACGAGGCATTGAAGATTCTTCAGAACGCGCTTGAAGAGGAGCCTTCCAACGTTCGTCTCCTGGCCATGATCGTCAACGAACTGGTCAACCGGGATCGACACGACGAAGCCATGCGGATTGTGCAGACCGCCCGCGGCCTGCTACCCGACGATAATTCCCTTGCTCAGCTCGCCGTTTACGCCCGCCCGGATCTTTCCGACGAGCAGCGAGATCAGGCCATGCTGGAGGCCATTCAGGCGGAAGACGACGAATACAAGCGATCGCTTGACCTGGTAATGCATTACTCCAGAAGGTCGGATTTCGACGCGACGCTGAAAGCGATCGATGACGCCCTCGAGCGCCTGCGCAGCCGCGACACACCGATGGCCAGGACCGCAACCTCATCACAGCACGCCGCTCTTTTGAAAACCAAGATTCGAATCGCCGCCCAACTGGACGACAAGGACGCCCTCGACAAGGCTCGCGTCGAGGCCGCCAAGTACAACGTTGACGGCGCCGGCGGCAAGTCGATCCTCGGCCTGTATCACATGCAACGCGGCGAGATCGACCTGGCCGTAAACGCCCTTCGCGAAGCGGTGGCCGCACAGCCCAGTGACGCCATGTCGCTGACCCTTCTGGGCCAGTGCCACCATACGCAGGGCCGTTACGACGAGGCCCGGCGGGCTTACGAGCAGGCCGTTGCCGCCAACAAGGAATTCGCCCTCGCCCATCAGGGGCTGGCGGCCGTGGCCAAGGCCCGCGGCGACGAAGAGACCTTCCTCGCCGAGCTGGCCATCTGCGAACGACTCAGTCCCGACGATCCCTGGGTCAAGGAGCAAGTGCTCATTCGCACCGAAGAAAAGGATCCAGTCGCAGCCATTGCCCGGCGCGAGGCCGCTGAACAATCGAACCCCGATGACGTCTACAACCTTCAGCGATTGGCGTCGCTTTATGAGAAGGTCATCGACCTGCCCAAGGCGGATCGTGCCTATGATCAGCTTCGCGACCTGCGGCCGGACGACGAACGCGTCGCGCTGCTAACCGCCCACTACTTCCGCCGGACGAATCGCGGCGATCGCGCGATCGAGCGACTCACCCGCTTCGCCGAATCCCGCACCGACGACGATCAGGGCGAGCGGGCCTATCGAATGCTCGCCAGCGAATACCTGGAGCAGGGCAATATTGCCGCCGCCGAGAAAACTCTGCTGTCCATTGCCACGGACGCGCCAAGCATCGACGTCAGCCGGGCACTGGCCGATTTCTACCTCAGAAACGCGGAGCAACCGGCCAAGGCTCTGGAGTGGTACGACCGGGCCTTTACGGCCGCGGAGAAAGCCAAATCGCCGCTGGCGCCGGCTCTTTTAGAAGCCCGAATTGTTGCCCGCCTGCACCGCCTGGTAAACGATTTTGATGGCGCACAAAGGGATGTCGAACGCCTTCGACTCAGCTATCCGGATCACGCCCGCGGATCACTGTGGGAAAGTGAAATCCATGCCCGGCAGGGCAACATTTCCGAGGCCGTCGCGTCACTAAGCGCCTACCTGAGCGATCGCCCGGACGACACTTATGCGCTCTACAGCCGGGCCCGCTACCGCGTTTCGCAGGGTTCGGTCGGACCGGCAATCGCCGATCTGGAGACCATCAAACGGACTGCGCCTCTGGCCCTCGGCCAGGAGCCTCGACTGCTGCTAGCGACTCTCTATCGCCGAACCGGCCGCACCGACCTCTGGGTACGCGAGCTGGAATCCCTGGCCACCGAATCGCCTCAGTCTGCCCAGGCGGCGGAAGAACTCGTTCGCGCCTACATCCGACTCCAACGATTCGACGACGCCGATCGGCTGGTGACCGCGCGGATCAACCGCCAGGACGGCGAATCAAAGGGCCGTTGGTATTTCCTCCGCGGGCAGATTTCCGTCGAGCTCGGGCAGCTGGCCAAGGCCCTTCGCGACTTCGAGCAGGGAGCCGAGCTGGACGGCTACACCGCCGCCGGCGTGAGCGGCGTTCTGGCCCTTGCCGCCCGTGCCGAAGAATATGCCAGAGGTATAGCATTCTTTGAAGGCGTCCGATCGAGAATCCAGCCATCGGCCGTCGCCGGTGCGCACTATGCCCTCCTGCTTGCCCGGGCGGGACGAACGGACGATGCCGTGGGCCAGTTCCGCCAGTCCATGGCTGTCGCTCTGACTCGGGAGCCCGCGGCGACTCGCACCGTGGCCGACAACCTCCAGGCCGCTTTCCCGGCGAATGAGGCTGCTTCGTTGTTTTCCCAGCCGCCTTCAGATGCCGCCCTTCGCCGGTCCAACGATCGGCTGCTGGTCCGCATTCACGCGGTGTCCGGCAACTTTGACAAGGCCGTTGACCTGCTCGACGCACTGATCGCATCCTCGGCGACCGACGCGGAACGCGCGGGGATGCTGCACGAAAAAGGGACGACGCTGCAACTTGCCGGGCGACACGATGAGGCCATCACTGCCTACGAGCAGGCGATCGAGTACGACCGGAACAACTGGGTGGCGCTGAACAACCTCGCCTATGTTCTGTCCGACGAGAAGGGCGAAAATCAGCGGGCGCTGGCGTACGCACAGCGAGCGGTGGCCCTCACGGACAACGCCTTCACTCTGGACACGCTTGGCTGGATTTACGTCGGCCTCAGGCAATATGCCCCGGCCGTCGCGGAACTGAGCCGGGCCGTCCGCGTGGATCCGGATTACGGATGGGCGTATTACCATCTCGGCGAGGCCCACCGCCGCGCCGGACAACTCAAGGATGCCGCCGATGTGCTCAAAACCGGTCGAGACGTCGCCCAGGCCACCGGAGGAGATGCGGAATTACTCCGACTGATCGACGAATCCGCGGACAAGGTGACTCGCGGCGACGCGGCCCCTTAACAATCCGAAGCGAAAGCACTTGCTCCAGTTTGGCACCGCCGTCTCGGCTGTGAAGTCACCGCTCTGCGAGCGACGCTTGCCGGCGGAGCCGGTTTAAGAGGGGCGGTGTTCCCGACGGTGCTGGTTGAAAGTGTGCGACGCCCGCCGCCGCTCGTGTAGAATACTGCCTCGATGGTCTGGGTCGCGCTTTGTATACTACTAGTTTGCTCCGGTTCCGTTTCCGGTTCGGAGACCGCTCTCTTCGCGCTCACCCGCAAGGATCTCTTGGATGCTCGCAAGTCCGGAGGCACGCTGTCCCGACGACTTTACCGTGTCATGCAGCACCCCAACCGAGTGCTGATGACCGTTCTGATCGCCAACACCGCGATCAACACCGCCATTTTCTCGCTTTCATATCTTCTGGTGGAACGCGTCCCGGACGATCAACCGGAGATTGCGGCCGCAATTGGCACTGGCGTTCTAGCCTCGGTGGTCGTATTCGGTGAAATGCTTCCCAAGGCCGTTGCCCTGGCCAATGCTCGAGCGCTGGCCCCGATCTCGGCAGTGTTAATTGCCATATTGGAATTCGTCCTCATCCCCATCCACTGGATCCTGTCAAACCTGGTGGTCAATCCCATCATTCGGTTGGTCTCGCCGGAGTCGCGTGGAACCGAAACGGTTTCAACAGAGGAGCTTCGCCTTCTCGTTGAGCACTCCGCGCGGGAGGGGCACTTTGGCGCAACCGAAAACGAGATGCTTCAGGCCGTCGTGGGCATGGCCGAGGTCTCGGTGCGCGAAGTGATGACCCCCCGCGTGGATATCGAATCGGTTGGAATAGAGGACTCCCCGAGAGTGCTGCGAAAGACGGCGACGGCCACCCGCCGCCGGGTTCTGCCCGTGCGGGGACGCGATCTCGACGACATCCGCGGCATCGTGTACGCGCGAAAGTTGCTTCTCTTTCCCGAGGCAATGCTCTCGGAACTGCTCCAGCCCGCGGACTTCATTCCCGAACAGGCCAACCTAGCCCAGGTAAGCAGACATTTCCGCGAACAGTCGAGCCAATGCAAAGAGACAGCTCACATGGCCATCATCGTCGATGAATACGGCGGAACCGCCGGATTGGTCACCAATGAAGACGTGGTCGAATGGATCGTCGGCGACC
>JBGTDB010000252.1:0-1738 GCA_041748515.1 Phycisphaerae bacterium | reverse complement strand
GCCGATGCCTACGATCGGAGGTTCAGCTCGAGCATCGTCCTTCGTCTGGACGACCCGGCCAACGCCGAAGAAACGATACAGTACCTGGAAGGATCGGCCGTCAGGCTGGCCGCCAAGTCCGAGCCCACCTATTACGAGGATCTCTCCAAGACCACGGCCGAAATCGTGGTCCTCACCACCATACTCATCGGTATTATGATGGTTGGAGCGATCTTCGCGGTGGCCAATACCATGTACGCAGCGGTCGACGGTCGGCGGCGAGAAATCGCCATGCTGCGGGCCATCGGCTTTTCGCGCGCGTCGATTCTTGCGTCCTTTATTGTCGAGGCGGTGCTCATCTGCTTTCTGGCCTGTGCGGCCGGGCTGGGGGTCAGCCTTTTGGTCGCCGGTTCGCGCCATGACTACCTTTCCGACATGACCTTCACCGTCCTGGCTTACGAGCTGCGAATAACGCCGAAAATCCTGGCCGCAGCACTATTGGCTTCGGTTGCGGTAGGGGTCGGCGGGGCTTTGGCCCCGGCCGTAAAGGCATCCCGCACGCGGATCATCGAGGCCCTGCGAAAAGCGTAGTCCGTGGCTATAATAAAGCGAACGATGCAGACTCCCCGTGACATTCAATCGCAGCTCAGGTCTCTTTCGATCCCGACCGAACAACGCCCGACGCCCCAACGGGCTGGCCGGTCGCGGGCGGGCTGGGCGATTGCATTTGTGCTGCTGATGGCTGCGGGAGTGCCCGGCTTTGTGTTTCGAGATCGCTTGGCGCCTATGGTGCGCAATATGGCCGCGGCCGTGGAAAAACCGGCGAGCGTCGAATTGGTCACCGTGTCGCAGACCCTTCCCCCGGGACCGGCCGCCGCCCTGACCGCCACAGGCAAGATCGTCTCTGACCACACTGTTTCGGTCGCAACCAAAGTTTCCGGGCAAGTCGTCGCACTCTACTTCGAACAGGGCGACCGCGTTTCCCAGGGGCAGTTGCTCGCCCGTATTGAGGATGTCTTGTACCGGGCGCGTCGCGATGAGACCGCCGCCCGGGTCGAAAGGTCGAAAGCCAATCTCGCCTTCCAACGATTCAACCATGAGCGGGTCCAGAGACTTTTAGCGAGCGAAAGCGCACCGAGCATCGAATTCGCCGACGCCAGGCGGGCCCTGGACGAAGCCGAGGCTCAACTGTCCGCGGACCTGGCCGTGCTAGAGTTCGCCCAGAAGACGCTCAACGATTGCGAGGTCACCGCCCCCATCGCGGGCGTGATACTTGAGCGGGCCGTCGAAGTCGGCGATTTCGTCGCCGCCGAGGGCGGCCTCGGAGCCAACGCCAACGCCCGGTTCGCCAATATCGCCGACATGAGCAAGCTTCGTGTTGAAGTGGATATCAGCGAGCTGGACATCGCCCGGTTACGAAAAGACATGCCCTGCACGATTGTCCCCGATGCTTACAAGGACCGCCGCTACACCGGGCACGTCCTTTGGATTGATCCCGGAGCGAACTACTCCAAGGCCACGGTGCAGGTCAAAGTCCGAATCAACGACCCTGACGAGTTTCTCCGGGTTGAGGGGTCGGCCCAGGTTGTTTTCCTTACAGAGGCGACGGAGTCAGTGGTTGCATCCGGTCCGCCCGCGATCTGGATTCCAAGCTCGGCCGTAGAGACAAGGTCGGATGGTTCGACAACCGTTCTTGCGGCGGTTAACGGTCGTTTGCGGTCACGCGATGTTACGGTGGGTCGCCGCCAGGGCGATCGCG